>CAYTHB010000067.1:0-15348 GCA_964437515.1 uncultured Sterolibacterium sp. | reverse complement strand
AAGGATCTTCTCATCCCCACCTAATCGGCGGGCTTCGCTGCGTCAGCAGCAGAGAGATGGAATTATACATAGCATCTAACGCACGTCAACGCTTTTTTGAAGGTTTTTTACTTTCCCTACAGGTTTCATCCTGTATTTTGAATTAAATCAATGCGATGCGAGAAAATTTTCTTTTGCCTACCTGCAAGACAAACTGGCTTCCCGCGGTAAGTTCAAGAGTCTTTTCACTGATTTTTTCATTATTTAGCTTCACACCGCCCTGTTCTATCATGCGCAAGGCCTCTGATGTACTGGCTGTCAGGCCTGCCTGTTTCAATATTTGGGCAATACCCATCCGACCATTCTGTGTCGCTAATTGAACCTCCGGTATATCTTCCGGCAGTGCGCCATGTCGAAACCGCGCCTCGAAATCCTCCAGCGCACTCCGTGCTGCGGCTTCTGTATGAAAGCGCGCGACGATTTCCTGTGCCAGCAGGACTTTGATATCCCGAGGGTTACGCCCTTGATCCACTTCCTGCTTATATTGAGCGATTTCGTTTTCCGGACGGAAAGAAAGCAATTCGTAGTAACGCCACATCAGCGTATCCGACACGGACATCAACTTGCCGAAGATTTCCTGGGGTGACTCGGTGATGCCGACATAGTTACCCAATGATTTGGACATCTTATTGACGCCATCCAGCCCTTCCAGCAAGGGCATCATCAGCACACATTGGGGCGATTGGCCATAGTGTTTCTGGAGTTCACGCCCAACCAGCAGATTGAATTTCTGATCCGTCCCACCCAGTTCCACATCGGATTTCATCGCAACGGAATCGTAGCCCTGGCACAGGGGATAGAGGAACTCATGGATTGCGATGGGTTGATTACCCGCATAGCGTTTGGCAAAGTCATCCCGCTCCAGCATTCGTGCGACCGTGTGATGCGCCGCCAGCTTGATCATGCCGGCCGCACCCAAAGGTTCAAACCAGGTGGAGTTAAAGCAGACTTCCGTTTGGACGGGATCCAATATTTTGAAAACCTGCGCCTGATAGGTTTGCGCATTTTCCATGACCTGCTCGCGCGTCAGCGGAGGGCGGGTGGCGTTCTTTCCGCTGGGATCACCAATCATGCCGGTGAAGTCTCCAATCAGGAACATGACATGATGACCCAGCTCCTGAAAATGGCGTAATTTATTGATGAGAACGGTGTGCCCCAAGTGCAGATCGGGTGCCGTCGGGTCGAACCCGGCCTTGATTCGCAAGGGGCGCGTCTGCTTGAGTTTGTCCAGCAGTTCACTTTCGACCAGCAGCTCATCACTGCCACGCTTGATAAGGGCTAATTGGGATTGAATGTCCATCGTGTTTGAAACGCGGTATTGCCCCCATGACGAAAACAGTTTTTTTTGCTACACTGCTCCGATTCAAGTTTGCCCATACCTCTGATGAATAAAGAAAAGATCAGAATTCTAACGCAACTCGACTCCTTCCGCGCAGCGCATCCCGGCCGTTTCTGGGCCACTCTAGGGGTGACTTGCGCTTCGATGTTTGGCATGGTCGCCGCTTTCGGCACCGCCCCATCGACCGTTGAAGTTTCGATTACCCAGCAAACCGTCGTCGAACAACTGGCTCCGGCCATTGCACTGGCGACACCTTCCGAAAACGAAATCTTCATCCGAGAAGAGCGCGTACAGCGAGGCGACAGTGTATCCAGCCTGCTGACTCGCCTAGGTGTACAGGATGATGAAGCTTTCCGCTTCCTGCGCGCTGATAAAACCTCCCAGACGCTCTTCCGCCAATTACGTCCTGGTAAGGTTGTGACAGCGCATGTGAATCTCAGTGGCGAATTGCAGACGCTGATTTACCCGCTCAACACCAGCGAGCGTGCTCTTTTCATTGAAAGACACGATGGCAAATTACAGGCTGCTGAGCGCACCTTGTCACTCGAAACCCAGACTCAAATGAAATCGGGTGAAATCCAGTTCTCCTTGTTTGGTGCAACCGACGAAGCGGGTGTGCCCGACGGCATTGCCATGCAAATGATCGAACTGTTTGGGAGCGATATCGACTTTCATCGCGATCTGCGCAAGGGCGACCGTTTCTCTGTCGTTTATGAAACTCAAACACATTTAGGTAAACCGCTCCGTAGCGGGCGTATTCTTGCTGCCGAATTTGTCAATTCCGGAAAAACCTATCGTACCGTTTGGTTCAACGATGGCCACAATGAAGGCAAGGGCAGCTATTACACCCCCGAAGGCAAGAGTCTACGCAAGGCCTTTCTACGCTCCCCCCTGGAATTTTCCCGCATCAGCTCGGGATTTACTCCCGCTCGTTTTCACCCCGTTTTTCAGACCTGGCGCGCCCACAAGGGCGTCGATTATGCAGCACCCACAGGAACCCGCGTCAAATCAACGGCGGATGGTACGGTGGACTTCGTTGGTAATCAAACGGGTTTTGGTCGTGTCGTGATTCTCAAACACCAGACCCGTTATTCCACGGTCTATGGCCACCTGTCAGGTTTCGCTGCAGGGCTGCGCAAGGGCAGCCGTGTGACTCAAGGTGAAGTCATTGGTTATGTCGGCAGCTCCGGCTGGGCTACCGGCCCTCATCTGCATTACGAATTCCGTATCGACAATGAGCAGCGCAATCCACTCTCTGTCGCACTCCCCACGGCACAACCCCTGACTTCACAGCAACTGACCGCCTTCCGTAGTCAGGCGCAATCATGGCTTGCACGCCTTGAGCTCATCCGGAACGACCGGTTTGCCTCGCTCGATTAACGAGACAATCTTCTGCATTCATCATCCATGAACCCCTCCACGCTGGTCATCGGCCTGATGTCCGGTACCAGTCTGGATGGGGTGGATGCGGCACTGGTCGATTTTTCCGCAGCCTCACATTCACACCCCCACATACTGGCCACCGCGTATCGTCCTTATCCGATGCGTTTGCGCGATGAGCTTCTGGCACTGCATCAGCCCGGGCATGACGAGCTTCATCGGGCGGCGATGCTCTCGCAAGAACTCGCTCATCATTACGCCGAAAGCGTCAGCGCACTTCTGGCACAAGCAAACATCTCCGCCCAACAGGTACGCGCCATTGGCTGTCATGGTCAAACCGTGCGCCATGTCCCTCAACAAGGCTACACGTTGCAACTCAATCAACCGGCTTTGCTCGCGGAACTCAGCGGGATTGATGTCATCGATGACTTTCGCAGTCGCGACATTGCCGCCGGAGGGCAAGGAGCCCCCCTAGTGCCCGCATTCCACGCCGATTTTTTTGATAGTAGTCACTCACATCGTATCATCCTGAATATCGGTGGCATTGCCAATCTGACGCATCTACAGCCCGGCACGCCCGTTAGCGGCTTTGATTGTGGTCCTGGCAATATGCTGCTGGATGCCTGGATACAGCACCATCAGCAGCAACCCTATGACAAAGATGGCGTTTGGGGTGGCGGCGGCATCGTGCAAGCCGAACTGCTCGACCGATTGCTGGCTCATCCTTTTTTTTCCGCCCCAGCCCCAAAAAGCTGCGGCCGTGAGCAATTCAATCTGTCCTGGCTGAAAAGCCTTCTCCGTGGCACAGAAGCCCCGGTGGATGTGCAGGCAACCCTCGTCGCACTCACGGTTCGATCCATTACTGATGCCATCCAACGTGAATATGGCGTTCCGGATGAACTCTATGTTTGTGGCGGCGGAGCGCACAACAAATCATTGATGGCTCGACTGGCCGATGAACTGCACGACACCCGTGTATCGACCACCGATACGCTGGGTTTACCTGCCGACTGGGTCGAAGCCGTCGCTTTTGCCTGGCTTGCCTGGCAACTGTTGCAAGGCAAGCCAGGCAATCTGCCCGAAGTGACCGGCGCACGAGGAACCCGCCTGCTCGGCGCAATCCATCCTGCCTGACCCGTCAAGGCGAGGTAGAAGATGTGGAAGATATGGGCAGTGCAGGCTTGCCAAAGCTCAGGGTATATAAAATATCGATCGCGTTATCGCTTCCCGCCCGACCGATCAAGGACACCTGCCGACTCAGATTCCATGTCAGTTTGACGAGGCTTTCCGCCTTGCCCATGGCCTGCTCATAAGACAACAGAACATTGGATGACAAGCGTTTGCCGATGCTGAAAATCTGCTGATTGTTGCTCATGGCAGATGCATCCGTACTCCCCCCCGCAATCCGGCTGGCTGGAGCACGACTGCCATTGTCACCCAAGCTCCCCTGACGTATCCCGATTTCGTCGATACCAAAAGCTTTTTGTAGCTGTCCCACCACATTGCCTGCATCATTTCCAAACAAATCACCGGCGGCGGACAAGAGTACCGTGGCATCACCCACGCCCATTTGTTCGGAACCATGCCCCAACACCAGCCAAGCGAGTTTTTCAGTTTCGGGCAATTCAGGATCCGAAATCAGCTTGACGACCGGCTTTTGCGCCGTCCCGCCGATTTGTACACCGGGTTCAACCGCCAGCCCCTTACGAACAGCCCGCACGTCCAGCCCGGGATTGTCGAGCAGCCCATTAAATCGCAGCACCCCACGCTCAATATCCAGTTTTTGGCCATAGGCTTCAAACCGGCCATTACGTGCCTGAATGCTGCCACTGGCGCGTGGCAGATCGCGCCCTTGTGCGGTGAGCCGTATCTGCCCTGACAATCCACTGCTCAGCCCCGCACCTTCAAACAAAAAGTGTTGCCCCAAGTCCGCTGTCACATCCAGATCAATGCTGGGTCGGAAAGAAGGTGCCGATGTTTTAGTCCCTTCACGGCGGACATGAACATCCTCCGACAATCGAGGCACGCCCATCCGTGCAAGCTGCCAATAAGCGGCATCCACCGACAACGCCCCTCGCACATCCAGAATGCCCGCTTTCCATCCAATACGGTTGCGACCGGAAAGCAGAATCCACTGATCGGATCGTTGCCATATCCCCACGCGATCGAGATGCAGCTCCAGCCATGCATTCGCCGCATTTGAGACATCCGATATATCTGCCTGCTGATCCAAGCGCATTTCTCCCGTGATATCCAGACGCCCCGGTTGATCTGTTTTGGGCATCCAGCGATCCGGATTTTCATTGCTGGACAAACGGAGAGCACGCGGTGGCGGCTGCAAAGGGCTTTCGAATTCCAAACGACGAATTTTCAAAAGATTGTCATGCAGATCGACATCCAGCACCCCCCGCGTCAACGACAAGCCTTGCCCAGGAAGTCGCATGGATAAAGCAGAACCTTGTAAGCGACCACTCACCACAGGACGCATTGGACTGCCTAGCACCTGCAAATCCCCCTGTAACTGCCCCCCACTGTTCCAGCCCTCGCCCACCCAGTCGGCCAGCCAGCTCAGATCAGGAATATTGGTTTGCAGTTGGCCTTGCCAGCGAGCGTTCTTGTCCAGCGACCAAGCCCCTTGCATCCCGGCCTGTAGCCCTCCTTTAACCTGCCCGATCTTCGCGCCATCCGCATTGATCTCCACTTGCATCTGTTGTGCATCGGCGCGTCCTTGCAGAACAACCCGACCATCCAGCAAGGAGCTCGACAAATTCGCCGGACCGATTTGCCATGCTTGCGCAGACAAACCCAAAAACGTGGGCTGCAATAAATGAAGATTACGCGCCCGGTCTTCGGTTTTCAGCGTTGCATCCACAATCTGCCCACGCCATGCACGATTGACTGCATTC
The DNA here is from genome assembly GCA_964437515.1 of uncultured Sterolibacterium sp. Lineage (GTDB taxonomy): Bacteria > Pseudomonadota > Gammaproteobacteria > Burkholderiales > Rhodocyclaceae > Sterolibacterium. The sequence goes on along the minus strand of CAYTHB010000067.1, from coordinate 9,684 downwards.
CAGCCACCCTGCGTGGCAATCGTCAAATGATTGCGCCCCGCCAGCTCAATATCCGTATCGACACGCAGGCGATGTGTTGTCAGTTGCCCATCACCTTGCAGATGAAACTGCTGCAACAAACCCGGACGTTCCGGCAGGTCAAGACGTGAAATCGTTAGATCGAGGTTCAGCGGTGCAGCAGGACGCATTCCTGCATTCACGGATAAATCCATCGTCTCCATACGGAAATGATGGCGCCAAGCCAGTTGAGTCGCGGATAACTTCAAATTCAGATCAGGCGCACTCAGATCACCAGCCAGTGATCCTTGCCCGGTCAAACGTCCCTCTAGTCCCAATTCCGCCAATTCTCCGAGATTGGGCGCATCCACATTCAGGGTCAAGCGATCCCCCGGCTGGCCATGCGCCCCCGCGACACGCACATGATTGCGCCCTGCTTTCAATTCAACATCCAATCGCGGAATCCGTGGCCAATCCAGACTCAACTGGCCTTGCCCACTCAAAGCCTGCTGCACAATCCGGCTATCCCGTATCGAGAAGCGCGCTTCGACTTTCGGATGGGGAACGAGTCGCCCTGCTGCCTGCCAATCGGCATTGAAACGCGCAGAGGGCAGCTTGGCAAAACGACTCGGATCGAAACCTTGCAACTGACCGGACGCCGAAAACTGTCGTGTCGCATCGAGATGCATCTCACCTTGCGCATTGAACAGTGCCTCTTGCGCCGTGAGCTTCAGACGCGGAATTTCAAAATGTGTCCCCTGCAAACGCGCCTCGGCTTCCAGATGAACTTGCGAAATACGCTCATCACGCAAGGCCAGCTTGAATGTCTGATGGTCTGAACCCAGCGTCGTCGTCAGTCCACCGGTCAATCGGGTAGGACGCAGATGACTCACCACTTTTTCCAGATCGAGTTGTTTTACCGCCAGATCCAACTGCAAATGCCGGTCACGCCACTGACCTTTTCCAGACAAAGCACCCCCACCCGATACCTGCGCTCTCAAATCGGTGAAAACAGCTTCGCCCTTTTCCCATCGCACATGACCACTCAATGCCATCAACGGCATCCGATGATGATCCACCACGCCGGGCTGTTGATTATGCAAGGCAAACCGCCCTGCAATACCCTGCGCTTCCGGCGCGACGTCTGCCTTCAAGCTCAACTGCGCCTTCGGTGCATCCTTGTGCCATGCGGCAGGATCAATCTGATCCAGTTCCACATGCAGGTTTTCATACGGCAACGCCCCCCACGGTGTAATCACAGCCTGCGCCTGACCCACCACGCCTTGCGTCGCAACGGCTTTCATCTGGATGCGATCCAGCACGCCTTGGGTATCCAAGGTCAAAGCCATGGGATGACGTTCAAGCTGTCCTTGGATCTGCCATGCACCCAACAATGAAAAAGGTGCGCGTTCATCCAAGGTACCTTGTCCCTCCACCGCCACGTCGCCACTCATCCAGCGCAACGATTCCACATGATGCTGATGCGCATCGCTGAAATAACGCCCATGAATCTCACGCGCCACTTCATGCCCATCCACCCACAACTGCCCCACCGCCCCCTGACCGAGACGAACTGTCAGACCCAAAGGCCATTGAAGATCGACAGGCAAAGGCTCGGGATGTTCACTGGGTGGGCTACTCACCCGTAATTCTCCCAACACCAGACGGCTCAATTCCAGATGACGGGAAAGCAATGCCTGCGGCGACCACTCCAGATGAAGCTGCCGTATTTCCACATCGAGCTTTTCTGACTGCCAGCGTAGATGGTCGATATCCATGCGGTCATGCAAGCGTCCGTCCACCGCGCCGATGCTCAACTGTCCGTGACTGAGTGTCACCGACCATTCCGCCAGTTGCCGTAATCCCGACGAACTCCCCGCCAGCCAGACCAAGCCCGCCAGTACGCTCAGGCTCAACAGCACCGTCATGAAAACAAAAAGGGTCAAAACGCGGCGCATGATCCGGATTCAGAAAGGAATGGACAGTGAAAAGTGCAATTGCATACTGTGCACACGCTGCCCATACGCCAGATCAACACCAATCGGCCCCGCCGGGCTGCGCCAACGCGCACCCAGGCCATAACCCAAAGCCCATCGCATGTCACGGAGACGATCGTAGGCATCGCCCGCATCGATGAAAACTGCGGCTCCCCAGACATCGCTCAGCCAATGCGTCACTTCCGCACTGAGAATCCCCAGATAACGCCCCCCGACTGTCGCGCCCCCTTCAGTCACCCCCAGACTCTGGTACGCATAACCCCGCACCGAACCTGCCCCCCCCACACGGAACAGATAGTCTTGTGGAATATGTTCACGCGAAGGCGCGAGAGTTGCCCCCGCCTCACCTCGCAACATGAGCGTATCGCGCGCACCCAATGGCATATAGTGCTGGATACGCCCATGCCAACGGAGAAAATTCTGATCCGATAACATCAGTTTCGCGCCACCGCCCACCTGCCCCTGAATAACACTGCCGTGACGCGGTTCGAGCAGACTATCCACATGGCGCCACGTCCACATCACATTGGGCACCAACGCACGACTAACGACCGGCTCGACCCCATCAGGTTCCAGGCGTTCGTTTTGCCAGTTGAGTGACAAACGCTGCTCGATGCTGCCACGCTGTTGCAACGTCTGCGCTCCCAGTGCATAACGATCGGTACGCAAGCCCTGAATGTCGCTGATTTCACTCATGGCACCAAAACCATGGCGACGATCACGCCCATCCGGCGGCATGAATACATCGGCATACGCCGTCTGTTTCTTCTGCTCCAGCCGCAAACCACTGCTCAGTTCCCAAGCCTTGTTTACAAAATTCGGCGTGTGATATCCCAGCTCCACACGCGCACCCGTATTGGAACTGGCACCTGCCCCCACCGTAATCCGATGCGCCACCTGTTCTCGCACCCGGATCAGTATGGGCGCTTGCATCACGTCTTCACCCACCGACACGGCATGGTCACGATCAAGCAAGACTTGCACTGAAGAAAAGTAAGGTGTTGCCTGCAAATTTGCCTGCAAAGCGTTCAAGGCCTCTTCACGATAAGGCTGATCCTCCTTTACCCGCGTATCCCGGTTGTAGCGTTCGATCAAGGCCACCGAATAACGCTGCAAGCCTTCCACTTTCAAGCGACCGAAGCGATAACGAGACCCCGTTTCGTAATGCAAACGCAAATCAGCTGTATGCGTTTGTGCATCCACATCGGCAACGCTGTCGATCAAACGGGCATCCGCATAATCTTCTGCCAGCAAACGACCTAGCAACTGCTGTTTGGCCTCATTCCAGACCGACTGACGAAACGGCTGTCCCACAGGGAGTTTCCACGCATCGATCAAGTCTTGCTTGCGATGCGGATCCATCACCCCATCGATCGTGATCTCCACCCGATGTATCGTAGTGCGCGCTCCAGGCACAATCTGCACAGAAGACGCCCCCGTAGCCGCATCCTCACTCTCACGCTGCGCTCGTTCGAAACGAGGCGAGAAATAACCCTCGGTCGCAAGAATCTCGCTCAACTGCGCTTCCACACGCCGCGAACCCGCTGCATCATCCACAAGGTAGGGACGCAACAAAGCCAGGATGTCCTCCGGCCCCTGCCATTCAGGTTCGGTGGCTCTCTCAGCGGCCATCACAGGCGCTACCATCAGGAGCGACAGCAGAAAAATGATGCGTCGCTTAAGCTGCTTAAGTCGCTCAGATCGTTTAAGTCGTGTAATCACGTGGGCATTTTAGCGTGTGCTTGCCCTACACTCACCACGGTATTGACCTACCCCTGAAAAGCGCAGATACTCACCCTCTTAAATTAATCACCCGAACGATTAATTATTATCGACGCATCGTTCGATTCCCCTGAAACAATCATGGAGACGAGTATGGCTCAAACAGGGTCTCAAACATCCGGCGAAGTATTGCGTGCCGGCTTTGAAGTCGGCTACACCTACACCCGCATGACGGGCGAGGTCATCGGCGAATTTCTCGCCGGGCTGCGCGATGGCCAAATCAAAGGCATCAAGGGCAGCAATGGCCGTGTCATCTGTCCGCCCACTGAGTACGATCCGGTCACCGCAGAAGAGCTGACCGAACTGGTCAACCTGCCACAAACCGGCACAGTGCAGACCTTCAACTGGGTGCATCAGCCGCGCCCCAAGCATCTGCTGCAAAAGCCTTTTGCCTGGGCCCTCATCAAGATCGACGGTGCCGATACCGCGTTGCTGCACATGGTCGATGCGGGCAGCGAAGCCACAATGAAGACCGGTATGAAGGTCAAGGTGCGCTGGGCGGCCGAGCGCAAGGGGTTCATCACCGACATCGCCTGCTTCGAGCCGGTCTGAGGAGGAAAACATGTCAGCAAAAATTGAAATGATCGAGTGTCCCGTTTCACTCGACTACAACTTCTCCGCCGGTGCGGCTCCCACGCGCTTTCTGCAAGGCATGAAGCAGGGACAACTGACCGGCCAGCGCTCACCCGTGACCGGCAAGATCATCGTGCCGCCGCGCGGGGCTGACCCGGAATCGGGATTAGCCACGGTTGATGAAGTCAAACTGCCCGATACGGCAATCGTTACCACCTTCACCATCGTCTATCTGCCGATCCCCACCTCCAAACTCGATCCCCCGTTCATCGTTGCTAACCTCGTGCTCGATGGCTCCGATCAGACCTTCATCCATCTGGTTTCCGGCTGTGCCAACGAGGACGTGAAAATCGGTATGCGCGTCAAAGCCGTGTGGAAGGACAAGAGCGAGTGGGATTATTCGATGGACAACATCGCCTACTTTGAGCCGACTGGCGAGCCGTTGGTGGATATCGAAGCAATCAAAAAAGAGCGTCTGTCCGAAGCCCGCCGCTACGTTGAATCGCAGGAGAAAAAATAATGCGCGAAGTTGCCATCATCGCCTATGCCCAGACACCGCTGGTGCGAGACTGCGGCTCGACCAATGACGTCGAACTGGTCATGAACGTGGTTCATGCCGTCAAGAAACAAGTCAATTTCACCAACAAGGACATCGACTTCTTCTGTTCGGGTTCCTGTGACTACCTCGGTGGCTCCGCCTTCGCTTTCGTGAACGCGCTCGATGCACTGGGTGCTGTGCCGCCGATCAACGAATCGCACGTCGAAATGGATGCGGCTTGGGCTTTGTATGAAGCCTGGCTGAAGATCCAGACGGGGCACGCCGATACCGCGCTAGTCTATGGTTTCGGCAAGTGCTCACAGGGCGATCTGCCGGATGTGCTCACACTCCAGCTCGATCCCTACTACACGCAACCCTTGTGGGCGGACAGCATCAGCCTCGCGGCATTGCAGGCGCAAGCGCTGCTCGATGCAGGCAAGATCACTGAAGCCGACATGGCGCGCGTGGTGCAGAAGAGCCGCGCCAACGCCAAGAACAAGCCGACCACGCAGTTGAAGGGCGACTACAGCATCGAGCAGCTCTTGGCTGAACCGAAATTTGTTTCGCCGCTGCGCAAGCATGACTGCCCGCCGGTGACCGACGGGGCTTCGGCGGTGATCCTCGCCACCCGTGAAGTGGCAGAAAAATTCCACAAGCGTAACGCCTACATCACTGGTATTGACCACCGTATCGAATCGCATCAGCTCGGCACGCGCGATCTGCTCCAGTCCGTCTCCACCAAAATCGCCGGCGAAGCGGCCGGGGTGGGTCAGGGCAAGGTCGATGTGGCCGAGTTGCACGCCCCATTCAGCCATCAGGAAATCCTGCTGAAAAACGCGCTCGGCTTGAATGATTCCACCGTCATCAACCCGTCCGGCGGCGCGCTGGCAGGCAATATCATGATGTCGGCGGGCTTGAGCAATTTCGGCGAAGTGGCGATGCGCATCATCAAGGGCGAAGCCAATCGCGGCGTGGCGCACGCCACCAGCGGGCCGTGCCTGCAACAGAATCTGGTTGCTGTACTGGAGGGCAAATAAATGGGTAACGCATGTGCAGTAGTGGGTATCGGCCAGTCCGAACGCTACAAATCCAAAATCAAGAAATCCATGGCCGGCCTTGTTCGCGAAGCGGCACAAAACGCGCTGAATGACGCGGGCTGTACCTGGGCAGACATCGATGCTGTCATCATCGGCAAAGCCCCCGACTTTTTCGAAGGCGTGGTCATGCCCGAGTTGTATCTGGCCGATGCGCTGGGCTGCAACGGCAAGCCGATGCTGCGGGTGCATACCGCCGGTTCGGTGGGCGGCTCGACCGCCATCGTCGCTGCCAGCCATATTCAGAGCGGCGTGTTCAAACGCGTGCTGACCCTGGCCTATGAAAAGCAGTCGGAATCCAACGCGATGTGGGCGCTGTCCACCCGTCAGCCTTTCCAGCCGCACCTGAATGCCGGTGCGGGCGGCTTTTTTGCCCCCATCATCCGTGAATACATGCGCCGCACCAAGGCACCGCTGGATATCGGCTGCAAGGTGGCGATCAAGGATCGCACCCATGCGCTGAAAAATCCCCATGCTCACATGCATGAGGATGCCGAATCGCTGACGCTGGAAAACTACATGGACTCCATGATGCTGTGGGATCCCATCCGTTACTCCGAAGTCTGCCCTTCCTCCGACGGTGCCTGCGCGATGGTGCTTGCCAACGAAGACCTGGCAAAGAAGTCGCCGAACAAGCCTGCATGGATCCATGCCACGGCGATGAAATCCGAGCCGACCATGTATCCCTGGCGCGAGGAAGTGAATCCCGAAGCCGGCATCCTCTGCGCCAAGGAGCTCTACGCCCAAGCCGGCATCAGCAATCCGCGCAAGGAAATCGACATGGCGGAAGTGTATGTGCCGTTTTCCTGGTACGAACCGATGTGGCTGGAAAACCTCGGCTTTGCCGATGTGGGTGAAGGCTGGAAGCTAACCGAATCGGGTGCAACCTCGCTGGATAAAGGGGGCGATATCCCCTGGAACGTCTCGGGCGGCGTGCTCTCCTCCAACCCCATCGGTGCCTCGGGCATGATCCGCTTTGCCGAAGCCGCGCTGCAAGTGCGCGGACTGGCCGGCGAGCGTCAGGTGCCCGGCTGCAAGAAAGCACTCGGCCACGCTTATGGCGGTGGCGCGCAGTTCTTCTCGATGTGGATCGTCGGCAGCGAAAAACGCTGACGCCTGTCCTCTCCCTCCCCTTCAAGGGGAGGGCTGGGGTGGGGATGGGTTCATCGCCAGCACGGCGCATGGTTTTCCCCATCCCCCTCCCGGCCTCCCCCTTGAAGGGGGAGGTGGATGCGCCGCGGTGCCAGTCGGCACGCGCCTGAGCATCTGCCTTTACCCGAATTTCCCATACACAGTGAGCCGACCATGACTGAAATCATGCCGCAATTCGATAACCGCTATTCCAGCGAGTTCTACACTTTCGCCGGCAAGGATGTGCCCTGGCTGATGAAGCTGTGGGCAGAACAAACGCCCGACAAAGTGTTTCTCATCTGGGAACCCCGGGAAGGCGAAATGCAGACCTGGACTTATCAACAATTCTGGCAGGCGGCCAATCAAATCGCCTGCGGCCTGCTGGCCAAAGGTGTGAAAAAAGGTGACAAGCTCTTGATCCACGCCGAAAACTGCCCGGAAATGATGATTGCCTGGTACGCATCCAGCATCGTCGGTTCGGTGGCGGTGACCACCAACACGCGCTGCATCGGCGATGAGCTGACCTACTTTGCCGAACACTCCGGCGCGGTCGGTTGCATCACTCAACCGAAATTCATCAAGGAACTCGCCGCCAACGCCAAGAGCATAGGCTGGTTTGTGGTGACCGATGACAACTCCGGTGAAGCGCCCGGCGATGACGAAAAGAATCACGGCTACCCGCCCTACGCCACGCTGCTGGGCCACGGCGCGCTGGCGCCGGCACGCGAGCCCGAGCCCATGTTGCCGGTGGGCATTCAATACACTTCCGGCACCACTTCGCGCCCCAAGGCCGTCGTGCATACCCACGCCAACGCGCTGTGGGGTGGCCGCTCCGGTGCGCAAAACCTGCAGATGGACAGCGATGACGTGTATATCGTGTTCCTGCCCTGCTTCCACGTAAATGCGCAAAGCTGGAGCTTCTGGACGATGATGTGGGTGGGCGGCACAGTGGTGCTGCAGCCGAAGTTCTCGTCGAGCAAGTTCTGGGAAATCTCGATGAAGCACAAGGTCACGCGCGCTTCGATGATCCCCTTCTGCTTCAAGGCCATCGCCATGCAGGAAATCCCCGAGCACCATTACAAGACCTGGGCCACCGGCATCAAGATGCACATGGTCGAGATGCGCTGGAACGTGAAAACTTTCGCCACCTGGGGCATGACCGAAACGGTGACCCACGCCACGCGCTCGGATCTTTTCCAGGATTCGCCCGACATGAATATCGGCGTACCCGCCCCCGGCTATGAATTCGCCATCATGGACCCGGACACCGGCAAATACTGCGAACCCGGCGTGAATGGTGACCTGTGGGTACGCGGCACACGCGGCGTGCAGATGTTCTTCGAGTATTACAAGAATCCCGAAGCGATGGCGAAATCCTTCACCGCCGACGGCTGGTTCAAGACCGGCGATACGGCACGCCTGGGTACGGATGGTTACTTCTATTTCGCCGACCGCGACAAGGACATCCTCAAGGTCGGTGGCGAAAACGTCTCCGCACGGCAGGTCGAGGAAACCATCCACGGCATCCTCGGCATGGGTGTGCTCGACGAACTGGCGGTGGTTGCGCAGAAGCACGACATGCTCGACGAAGTCCCCGTGGTATTTGCCATCAAGAGCCAATGGACGATGCTTTCCGAAGATGAAATCCGCCAGCAGATCATGGAAGGCTGCGAACGTGATCTGGCGGACTTCAAACGCCCGCGCAAAGTTTATTTCGTCGAGGAAATCCCGCGTGCGGCACTGGATAAAGTGGCGAAAAACAAGCTGCGCGAAATGGCGGATGAACGCGCCGATCAAGAAAAGGCAGCATCTGGAAAATAAGCGGAGCGGAGTCGCCTTCTTCCAGCAAAAAAGCCCGCAGAATAAATGCGGGCTTTTTCACATGCAGCACATCGAGCAGAACAGCCGCCAAGAAATCGATTGAGTCTGACCCTATTGATCGAAAGATGGGTTAACGCAGGCGCGACACTGTATATCTACATGATGGATAAGAAGTGCATCCATAGAACGATCCGTTTCTACCATTTATTCTTCTAAGATTGCTTCCGCATTTAGGGCACCTTCCTCGTGGGATTTGCACAGCGGGCGGCTGGAAATCCTCTGGAACTATATTTTCAATCCCAATGTGCTTAATAATTAGGGAGACCAGATTATCAAGTTCAATGAATTGTATTGGCTTGCCTGTTGCCCACGCTCTTGCTTGCCGCGACACTCTTCCAGTTGTCACAAGTAAGCCGCTAACAGTATTTCCACACGCTTGTTCTGCATTAAAATAGTGCTTGATATTTCCATACAAGTCGCGGACTACGGGCTGCCCAACACTACCCATGACCCGCTTGCACTGCAGAAGAATCAGCTCCTTGTCACGCCTCAAAAAGCCATCAATTCCTCCATCTCCAGTTATAGGGGTCGCCTGCGTGGAATACCCCATATTTCGATAAAGCAACAGAACTATTCTCTCAAATTCACGGGGGGCAACACGTTGCAGATATGATCTGTCTCGAAGTCTTCTTCTCCATTCCCTGAATCCGTGGTCTTCTTGCTCAAAACCAATGATAACCTATTGATTTTT
>CAYTHB010000066.1:0-15533 GCA_964437515.1 uncultured Sterolibacterium sp. | reverse complement strand
CTCCGTGAAACCCCGCCTACGCCCCCTCAAGGGGCGGCTACTGATTGGCTCGCTATGCTCGAAGCTTCAATCCAACATCGCGACTCTGATTTTTGTATTTCACGCTAAGGAGAACCCGTCTATGCCCGTATCCCCGAAGCAGAAATCGAGCGGCTAACGAATGAAATCAGCGGCGGGAACTTGGTTAAATCCTCGGACATTGCGCTGTTGCTCGCACAAAAAATCAACCTTGACGCAAATAAGTGCGTAAATCCTCATAGCCGCCGACATAAATGGCACCGGCGTCACCCTGCCTAAAAATCTGCGGCAAGCTGCGAACGGGCTGACCCACTCTGGCTTGCAGGTCATCCGTACTGATGTCGATGCCGACTGTGTGGTAATTGAATGGAATGGATTGAATCTGACACAGCAGACGTGTCTTGTCGCAGTTGATGCAGCCTTCCTTGCCATAAATAATGATTTCCATGAAACGCTCCTGTCGCTTGTATCAAGTTCAAAAGTCAACTTCAAATAATTGGTTTTCATCGGTGCGTCGCATGACACCGACTTTATAGGCGGCGATATCCTGCTCCTGTGGGGATGCCTGTGTTTTGGAAATATTGAGCCACTTCTCCATGAACTTGAGTGGGTTATGGGCAGGGAGTGTGTGCTTGTTGCTCGTCAGCCCGAAGAGCTGGTAGACATCCTTTGCACAAAAGAGCGTCCATGCTGAAAGACGTTCTGCATTCATCCCGACCAGTTCGCGGCCTTGCGAAAAGAGATAGTCAATCCATCGCAATTCGCTTTCCAGAACTTCTTCGATCAATGCTTCGATCTGACTGCGGCATTGTGCCAAGGCGATCTGCCCACGTTCGGTTGTCAGTTCGTGCTGAAGAACAGCGCGATCGAGCTCGACATGAATTTCAAGCTCATCCTGTGCGATTTTCTGGATGGCCTTGCCGATCGGCTGAAACAGCCCGGTATCACAAATGGCAAAAGTAACGGCAAAGCTCGCCATGAACTGGATACGCTCCATGCACAGGAGTGCCACGATCGTCATGAAAACTGCGTTGTATGTCGTTTGATCGTTAGGCAAAAGCCCCAGGGCATATCGATGTGATGTGTCATAAGCAGCAGCAAAAGCGCGTGTCACTTCGTGCAAGCGTTCGTGAGCCTCTTTCACGCGCAGAATCTCGTCGAGAATCACGGCTGGGTCATCAAAAGAATTGCGCACGATTTCAGAATAAGTTGCGGCATGAACCACTTCATTGTCCGAAATGCGCTGCCATGCCGCCCACAATTCACTGGAGGTAATGAAGGGAGCCAGCACGGGCGCAATGGCACGAGAAGCCACGGAATCCGCTTCCCATTGCCATGCCAGCGTTTTGATCATCATGTCATAGGTCGCACGCGGGCATGTTTTGAAGTCTGCATTGCAACTGGAGTAATCGAATTCATTTTCATCCCAGTCCAGCGATTTTTGCGCCTTGTAAATCTTCCAGATTTCCGGGTAGTGGCGATGGACGGTATCAAACAGACCAGGGCGCTGGCCGAGCAGCAACAAGGGTTTTTCGTAGTCTGTTTTTTCGTAATTGAAAACGGTATCGGTCATTTTCAAACTCCTGAAATCAAAGTGTGCAGGCTTCGCAATCGCTGTCTTGCTGCGTTGCTCCAGTGGCGGGCTCCATCATCGGCACAGCAACGGAAACCGCCTCATCCATGGTCTTCATGCCATTGGATGTTTTCTGGTTCATGTAGTACTTGGATTTGAGCCCGAGCTTGACGCGATAGAGATAATCCTCGATCAACTCGGATGAAGAAATCGATGCATCCCCAATTACACGTCGATAGAAATCGGCAGAAATACCCTGGTCTGTCCATTTCTGTACGATGGCATAAAGCTCCGTCATGTCGCGTGCCGGAATATCCCAGGCAGACTGATAGTGCTCTGCCAGGGTGTCACTGTCAGGTGCTGCCCAATAATTCACACGTTGATTATCAGTTTTGATGAGTGTCAATTCGCGCACGGGGTAAAGGCCATTGGTCGTTCCTGATGCGTTGGCTGAAGTTTCCGTCGGCATGTGCGCCACCAGTACCGAATTACGGATTCCTCCTTGCGCCACGATTTCACGCCGCAACGATTCCCAGTCATAACGCAGATTGAAAGAAGCAATCCGTTCGACATGCGGATTACAGGTATCCGTCGGGAGCCATCCTTCAGGCCAACGTGTCTTGTGTATCCAGGGCGCATTGCCTAGTTCCTTGCCCAGTCGCAAGCTGGCGCGGAGCAGATGATAGTAATGTCGCTCCGCGACTTCATGGATGAACTGCTTGCCCGCCTGATCGGTATAACGCTGCCCACTTTTTGCCATCAGATGTGCCAAGCCAAGAATACCCACGCCGGCATTCAATCGTTTGCGTGAAGTCACGCCCACATGAGGAAGCTCATAGTGTGCGAGGTGGATACATTTATCGATCATCAACAGCGCGTAATACGCCACCTCAGCGTACTGCTCTTCAGATTCAACATTCGATACCACGATGCCCGCCAGATTGCAGGTCGCCACCTCTGGCGAACTGCGTTGAATGATGGCTTCAATCGGAACGCCCTCCAGCACATCGCCCACTTGCAAAGCATCCGGCCAGAGCTTGCCACGTTGCGTTTCGATTTGATGCTGGCTGGAAATTTTTCGACGCGTGCCATCGATGAACTGCACCTCCACAAACGCAATATCCTCTTCCGCATAAAGCTCGGTGATGTGGTTGTAAGGTGCTGTGGGTAGCGCGATTTCAGCGCAAAGGTTGGAGCTGTAGATGGTTTCCTTGAAGGGCGTATGACGATTCATCTCACTGATATTGTGCTCGTACACACGCCCAGTCTCATTCCATTCATTACTGGCAGTAATCAGCAACTCTCGCGCACTGACCCAAGTTTTCTGGAAATTCTCATCCTCTGCATAACGCCGATAGAGTTCTTCAAACAAGGTTTCGTCACCGTTATAAAGTGCTGCATGCAAATCCGGAGCGGTATAGCAATTGAAGAGAAAAATGCTTTCATTCTTTGCCACCTTGCGTGCAAAAAAACGATTGCCGCCCCATGAATAATCCATGCCACGGATTTTTTTGTCTTCCGTCGACATCGGGTTTTTCAGGCGTAACAGCGTCTCGACCTCGGGATCAAAAATTGAAAAGTAGGTCGTACAAGCCCCTCCCCGTCCATTCTGAAGATTGGATTTCACCTCCGCCACCAAAGCGCGGTAATAAGGCAGTTTTCCCTGATGCCGGATCGCACCGCCGCGTACAGGATCATTGATGGATCGTGTCGCCAGATGTGCACCGATCCCCGCACTCATATAGGTCATGGTGTTGGCAATGTGATTTCCCACCGCAATGGAACGCGCGTTATCACCCACCGTATAAAGGCAGCAACTGGCATATCCGCGTAGCGACGTTCCAAGATTCACATGATTTGGTGTGGGAGCATTGATACGGTTTTTTGAGAGATGCTCATAAAATCGTTGCACATCGCGCATCCGGCGTTCACGCGGTTGATCCACACTCAGCGCCATCGCCATCCGCATATAAATGAATTGTGGAGATTCATAAAATTCGCCTTGCACACGATCGGCAATGGCGTATTTGGTCAGGTGGGTATGTAGTTGATAGTGCGCATACTCAAAATCACGTTCGTGATCGATCCATTCCTGAATCACCGCATATTCAGACTCGGAATAATCCAGCACTTCCATGAAACCTAATGACTGTAGCTTCCGATGCAAAGCCAATACCGTCGGCCGCTGATTGCGATACAAATCCTTGCGTATCAATGTGGCATACAAGCGACCGGCCATCCTGTTGTATGACCAGGTATCAAAATTCAGACAAGTTCGGATGAGCTGTTGCTGAAGCTCGCGTGAGGTGGCTGTTGTTGACATCGTCGATACTGTTTCCAGCACCGCCGAAGGCCAATCCACAGCATCGCCCAAGGTCTGAGCCGCCCATTGCCCCCACTGATTAAGCTTATACGGTGTGAACGGCTCCACATGGCCGTCGCGCTTGATGATCAATTCCAGCATATGCACATCTCCATTTGGAAACTCGACAAAGAGCTTCCAGACCCCGATCCTGCTCCCTCGCGCAGGGCTTATGGAGACCTATTCTTGTCAACACGAAAAGAATGCGTGCCTCACTGGAAATGTTGGAGACATCCAGCGTTAACACGCCTCCCCGAGGAAGCGGTCACCTTCATTGCTCTTTGCAAAACAATGTGTCGGCAGGTCTTCGGACTCATGGACTCGGGGTGGAACGATTCGGTTTCCTCCCCATCTACTGCGCCTCGCTTCCCAGGATCAACCCAGTGCTTTTGAGGCATGTCGTTTCCACTTACCGCTGCGGGGCAGCTCCGGATTCACACCGGATTCCCTTTTCAATTCATGCCATGAGCAATCTGCATGAATACCGACAGACACAATATATAGTGTTTTTTTACACTTTGCACACTATATTTAGTGCCTGTTATCTATCAATGAGTTAAGCTAAGCTGGCTTGAAAACTCATTACTCTTTATTTCACGAATACGTTTACGGTATGACAGATACAATTTCCAAAAAACTGGCGCACACCCTTCAGACTGCCAACAACATCATCCTTGGCAAGGAGGCGCAGGTCAAAATGGCATTGGCGTGCCTGCTGGCACGAGGGCATCTGCTGATTGAAGATTTGCCGGGGGTCGGAAAAACCACACTGGCTCATCTGTTGGCACGTCTTCTGGGGCTTCAGTTTCAACGCATCCAGTTCACCAGCGACATGTTGCCTGCCGATATTCTGGGGGTCTCGATATTCGATCGCAGCAATGGGGGCTTTGTCTTTCATCCGGGGCCCATTTTTGCCCAGTTGATACTGGCTGATGAAGTCAATCGCGCAACGCCCAAGGCACAAAGCGCGCTGCTCGAAGCCATGGAAGAACACCAGGTCACCGTGGAAGGAATGACCCGTCCCTTGCCCAGCCCGTTCTTTGTCATTGCCACACAAAACCCTCATCACCAGATCGGCACATTCCCCCTTCCAGAATCGCAACTCGACCGTTTTCTGATGCGAATCGAACTGGGTTACCCCAGCCCTGCGGCAGAACGTGAGCTGCTACGCGGCACCGATCGACGACAGATGATCGATGAACTGTCTCCCTGCCTCTCTCCCGAAGAACTCCTTGCCCTGCAAAAAGCCGTGACGCTCATCCATGTCAGTGATGCCCTTCTGAATTATGCGCAAGCACTCATCGCTCACACACGACAAACCGGCGACTGGCAAGCCGGGCTGTCACCTCGTGCGGCACTGGGGTTATTGCGTGCTGCGCGTGCATGGGCCTTTCTCGATGGACGTGATCATGTTTTACCTGAAGACTTGCAGACCGTGCTCCCTGCGGTCGTTCCCCATCGCTTGCGCGCAAATGATGAAAAACTTGCACGTTCAAGTGCAGCCATCATCGCCCGCCATCTAATCGAGGCCGTGCCGCTTCCATGATGTTGTTTCGCATCTCATTGGCATGTCTATGAACCTAGAAACCGCAGTTGACCGCTTATCATCACCACAAACTCCAATCATGCTGTATGTCTTTCATTATCTATCAGCTTCACCTTGTGGGTGAGACCGCTACGCCGTCGATTGCACATTTTACGAGCCGCCTGTCCGCGTTGCTCTTCGTTGCAGGGAGGAGCCATGCGCCTCATCGCGCCTTGCCAGACAACCCGTAAAATGCACACTCGAAGGCGTCCAACTACGGTTTCTAGGTTGAAATCTCGCCTGCAAGCGCGATTCTTTCGCTGGGCGTTGCGTGGGCGAACACGCGAGAGCGCACCCATCCTGCTCAACCAGCATCGCATTTATGTGCTGCCCACAGCGCAGGGGCTCACTTTCGCAGTCATGTTGGGATTGATGCTGATTGGTGCCATCAACTACAGCCTGAGCCTCGGTTACGCACTGGTGTTCCTGCTTGCGGCGCTTGGAACAGTCACGCTTCTCAATACTTTCAGAAATCTTTTTCAGCTGCGCATCTTGGCATGGCATTGCTCGCCCGTATTTGCCGGAGAGCATGCGGTCTTTGGCCTTGTTCTGGATAATCCGCGCACACAAACCAGATACGGCCTCTGCGTCAATCTGCCCGATCAAGCACCTGAAGAAATCAATCTGGATGCCTCTTCACAGCAGGAAGTCTTGCTCGATTACCCCGCGCCACACCGTGGCTGGCTTGATCTGCCCCGCGTTACGCTATCGACCACATGGCCGCTAGGACTAGTTCGTGTCTGGGGATATGCTGCGCCGGAACTGCGCTGCCTCGTTTATCCGCAACCCACATCAAACGCACCGCCACTGCCCATGCCTCCCGGAGACACAGGTGAAGGGGGATACAACATTGATGGACAGGATGACTTTGCGGGACTGCGTGTGCATCACCCTTCTGATCCATTGCATCATGTCGCATGGAAAGCGGCCGCACGTCAGGATGAAGGGCCCCTGCTCACCAAGCAGTTCACGAATACTGCGGCACAAACTCTTTGGCTGGACTGGAACGCGCTACCGCCCAACAAGGATATCGAACAATCTCTCTCCATCCTCACACGCTGGGTCTGTGATGCTCACGCTCACCACATGACCTGGGGACTCCGCCTGCCTTCAGTGGAGATTGCGCCCGCCAGCGGTGCCGCTCATTTCCATACCTGCCTGCGTCACCTTGCACTGTATGGCACACCCCAATAAGTCTTCTGCACCCCTCGTATCCCGCCAAATGGTCGCGCTTCTGGCGACGGCATTGTCATGCCTCCTGCCATTGCTCATGCACCTTCCACAATGGCTGTCGGGACTGTGCCTGCTATTGATACTCTGGTATGCCCTGCTGATCTGGCGCGGCACTGCCTTGTCTCAATTTCCTCGTCGCGGGCTGCTGATTCTCATCGCAATGGCAGGCACACTCGCCATCGGCGCACACTTTCAAACCTTCTTTGGCCGCAGCCCAGGGGTTGCTTTACTAGCACTGCTGCTGCAACTTAAATTGCTGGAATCCCGAAGTCGGCGGGATGGTTTTGTCGCCATGCTGCTGGCCTGCTTTCTACTCATGAGCCAGTTCTTCTATGCTCAAGACATGGCCAGCGGGGTATTCATGTTGCTTGGTGCAGGCTTGATTACAAACGCACTCTCCTTGCTTGACCATCCGCAACAAACCCCCAAGAACAGCCTGCATCTGTCCGGTCGCCTGCTATTGCATTCCGTACCGTTCATGCTACTGATGTTCCTGTTGTTTCCTCGTATAGAAAGCCCACTCTGGGCATTACCTTCTGACGCATTGAGTGGGACAACGGGGCTGAACGACACAATGTCTCCAGGGGGTATCAGCCAGTTGAGCCAATCGGAAGCCATCGCTTTTCGTGCCCGCTTTAACGGCACGCTGGAAGGGCGTGCGCCTTCGCAACGGCTGCTCTACTGGCGCGGCCCGGTATTGACGGATTTCGATGGTCGCACCTGGCGTGCGTCCCCCCTCAGCAGTCGAGTATCCCCCCACATAAAGTTACCGACCGCCACCCCCGCTCAAATTGTGGATTACACCATTACGCTAGAGCCTCACAACCGCACCTGGCTGTTTGCACTGGAATGGCCGGTCACTCTGCCTCAGCCGGTGGAGGCCGGACTCACGCTCGATTTTCAACTATGGGCCAAGAAACCTGTACTAGGTCGTATCCGCTATGACATTCGATCCACCCTACAAAGCACCGCGATTGGCCATGATGAAAACACCACACTGATTGAAGATGCGTTGGCCCTGCCTTCTGGCTTCAATCCTCGCACCCGCCAACTCGCCACTCAATGGCGCAAGGAAGCGGGTCATGATGATGAAGCCCTCATTCAACGTATGCTGAATTATCTGCACACCGAAAAATTCTTTTACACCCTGCGCCCACCGCAACTGGGCGAAGATTCAGTGGATGATTTTCTATTCAATACACGTCGTGGCTTCTGCGAACACTACGCCTCTTCCTTCGTTTTTCTGATGCGCGCCGCCGGTATTCCGGCGCGCGTGGTCACCGGTTATCAGGGAGGCGAAATCAATCCCAATGATGGCACCTTGATCGTTCGTCAATCCGATGCCCATGCCTGGGCAGAGGTCTGGCTACACAAAAAAGGATGGCGGCGTGTTGATCCGACTGCCGCCGTAGCACCTGCGCGAATCGAACGTGGGCTGGCGGATGCTCTGCCTTCGGGCGAGCCGCTCCCGCTACTGGCGCGTTCACAAATGGCCTGGCTGCACCCTTTGCGGCTGCACTGGGAGGCCATGTCAAACACATGGAATCAATGGGTCATTGGCTATAACCCACAGCGTCAGCGTAGCTTTCTTGCCAGTCTCGGCCTGCCTTCTGTGGATTGGCAATCCCTGACTGCTCTGTTTTCCGGGTTGTGTGGCCTTTTATTATCGGCTTATACGTTATGGGCATTACGTCACCATCGCCAGACGCGTGATCCGCTCATCGCACTCTGGCAGAAGTTTTCAAAAAAAATGTCGCGCCACGGGCTAGAACGCCAAGCATGGGAAGGGCCGGCAGACTATGCCCGAAGAATCTCAATAACACTTGCCCTCGCCCCAGATAAACAGGCACTTTCCGATGCTGCAAACGAGATCATCACCGACTATATCCGGTTATCTTATGGCAACACACTGAATCCCCAGCAACGTACCCTGCATTTGCGTGATCTGAAACGACGCATTGCTCAACTTTCGTCAGCCCCATGAAACTGATCCGTTTTTTTCTGATTCCCTTGTTCGTACTCGGCTACGGCCTGAATGGCCTTGCGGCAACCCAGAACAAAGCCCATCACCATCACACATCCAAACGCAAACAACAGCCGCCAACATTCATCACCCAGCCTGCTGTACGTGCGTTCATTGCTGAAATGCATCAGCAACATGGTTTTGATCTGACATCACTTCAACAAATATTCAGCCAACGTCGCCCCATTCCTTCGGTCATTCAGGCGATTCGCCCTCCACGTGACCCCGGCATACGCTCATGGCAGGAATATCGCTCACGCTTTGTCGAACCACGTCGTATTCAGCGCGGACTGGAATTCTGGCAAACACACATCACCGAACTGCAAGCGGCAACTCAAGCCACGGGGGTGCCCGAGGAATATATCGTTGCCATTATCGGCATCGAATCCATCTACGGAGCCCACACGGGCAACTTCGGCACACTGGCTGCACTGGCGACACTGGCATTCGATTACCCCAAGATCAATCCGGCCACCGATGCCACGCGCGCTGCCCTGTTTCGTCATGAACTCGAAGAACTGCTTCTGCTGGCACGAGAAACAAAACGCAATCCGTTGAGCTATCGCGGCTCTTATGCCGGTGCCTTGGGTCTACCGCAATTTCTGCCCAGCAGCATTCGCCAGTATGGGCGGGATGGCGACGGCGACAATCGCATCGATCTGGAAACAGAACCCGCTGATGCCATCGCCAGTGTCGCCAATTTTCTGCAACAACATGGCTGGGAAAAGGGCGGTGCGGTTGTGGCACGTGTTCGGGTCGACGGAGATCGCTATACCACGCTGATCGACGAAGGTATTCGCCCCAAACGCAAACCCAGCGAGTTAACCGCCTTTGGTGTCATACCTGAAGGATCGGGCGCGCCACCCGAACAAGCGGCGGCCTTGATCGACCTGGTCACACCGAATCAGTCGACCGAATACTGGCTGGGTTTTCAGAACTTCTTTGTCATTACGCGTTACAACCGCAGCAGCTTTTACGCCATGGCCGTACACGATCTGGCGCAGGCACTCCGGCTCAGCATTGCACGAAAATCGCCCGAATCATGAACAAGCGCGAGTTTCACAACTGTTCAGAGATAACCGTCCTTGCTCACGCCTTCACGCACCAGTTTATTGCGTAATTTTGTCAGGGCTTCCACCTGTATCTGTCGCACGCGCTCACGTGTCAGCCCCAGATCAGCCGCGAGTTGCTCCAATGTAAAGACTTCGCACCCATTAAGCCCATAGCGCCGTTCCAGCACATAGCGTTGCTTGCCAGAAAGCTGGGCAACCCACTCCGCCACCTGATGTCCCGCTTCGGCATTTTGCAACTGGACTTCCGGGCTTGAATCAGGATCTGCCGCAATAGCATCGGCCACCGAAAGATCGGGGTCGATATCCAGAGGGGCATCCAGCGAAGCCGTGGTTTCATTGAGCGAAAGAATATGGCGTACCTCATCCACCGGTTTATCGAGCAAACGCGCCACTTCTTCGGCATTACCATGCGGGATATCTTCTCCGTTGGCTACGCGATCGATATTCTCGGCATCCAGTTGGCGCAGCGCCCGCAGCACAAGATTCAGTTCTTTGACTACATGCACAGGCAGCCGTATGGTGCGCGACTGATTCATGATCGCACGTTCGATATTCTGACGTATCCACCATGTTGCGTAGGTGGAAAAACGAAAACCCCGTTCGGGATCAAACTTTTCCAGCGCGTGGATGAGCCCGAGATTGCCTTCTTCGATCAGATCTGAAATGAGAATACCGCGATTCAGATAATGTTTAGCAATACTGACCACCAGTCGCAGATTGGAGACGATCATTTTCTGCCGGGCAGAAAAATCCCCCGCAACGACCTTCCGTGCCAGCTCCAACTCTTCAGCAGCCGTCAAGAGGGGGTTGGCACCAATATCATCCAGATAAAGCTGGGTCACATCATTGAGGAACTCGGTATGAGGCATTTCGCTGAACGCGGCCTCAGACCCAGATTCACCGTGTGAATGGACATCCTTACCATGTGCCTCATCCGTCGATGCGTGCTCCTCGACAGCATCGAGCATGACATCGGCACTCAGGGCGTGATCGGCAACGTCGGAATCAGTTGATTCCGTGACTTCGGCCTCCGCATCGAGCTGACGCCGCCGACTCATGGTCAGCGTCCCGGCAGGAGCTTCAGTGGATCGACAGGCTTGCCCTGACGACGAATCTCGAAGTGCAGCTTGGGCTGATCGGCATCGCTGTCACCCACCTCGGCAATTTTTTGTCCCTTGCTCACTGTCTGCTCCTCCTTGACCAGAATCTGACTATTGTGAGCATACACAGAAAGGAAGGTGTTGTTGTGTTTAACGATCACAAAATTTCCATATCCACGTAGGGCGTTGCTCACCAGGATCACTTTTCCAGAAGCTGCGGCCAAGACAGGATCGCCCTTTTTACCGGTCAGATCAATCCCTTTGTTCTTGTCTTCGACAAAACCGCTGATCAACTTGCCCGTACCTGGCCATGCCCAGTCTATGTCATCCGCAGTCTTGGTGGCCGCACCCACAGCACCCACAGCACCCACAGCACCCACAGTACCCGCCACGATAGGAACTGCAGGGAGAGCGTTACCTGCCGGAGACGCTGCGGCCGGAACAGGCGGTGCAGGCAGTACCGCTGATGTCACGGGTGGTGTGGGGATTGTCGATGCAGCAGGACGGTTTTGTTCGGCCTGCTGCATTTTCTCCAGCACGCCCGGCGCATAGGGCAGCTTTCCTCCCTTGGGCGTGCGTTTAATCGAGTCTTCACCCATGCTGGTCGTATTGGCCGTTGTTGCTACCGGCTCCATCGTTCTTGAGATATTGACGGGCTTCGCCACGGCCACCGGTTCATTGCCAGTGCTGGCCTCCGGAGCGTCCGGCGAAACAACGCGCAAGACCTGGCCAACTTCAATATGATTAGGATCGCTCAAGCCGTTCCACGCGGCCAAATCACGATACGACTGGCCATGATCGAGCGCAATCGCCCGCAGGGTATCGCCTTTCTTGACCATATACATTCCCGGCCCGATGGGGGTCACCGGAACTGCCGGAATATTTGCAACGGCTGTCGAAGAACGGCCAAGCTCCCCTTGCAGGCTCCCCGGAACCGCACGATCGACGACGGGAGCGGGTGCATTGCTGGCACAAGCCGCCAGAAAAGTGCAGACCCAAAGCATCGTCACCATGCAGCTCCCGCGACGCACACGATGCAACAGATTGTTCACGGCACTCATTCCACTCCTCCCAGCAACGGCACAAACCGTACCGCATCGTAACGTGTTTCCTTGAAGCCTCCACCGTCCACACTGCGCTCCACCAATGCCATCACTTGATCATGACTGCCCAGGGGCAAAATCAAACGACCTCCCGGTGCAAGTTGATCCAGCAGTGATTGCGGCACATGCGCAGATGCTGCCGCCACGATGATTGTGTCAAACGGCGCTGCTTCGGACAGCCCTCGCCCACCATCGGCATGTTTGAAGCGGACATGATGCAAACGTAATTGGGCGATATTCTTGCGGGCACGTTCCAGCAGTGCCTGTATGCGTTCAACCGCAAACAATTCCCGCGTCAGTGCAGCCAGCACCGCCGTCTGATAACCACAGCCCGCACCGACTTCCAAAGTTTTACCCAGGTTTCGAGGCGTCAAACCTGGCGTATTTTCTCGCAACAGTTCGATCATGCGTGCGACCACATAGGGCTGTGAAATCGTCTGCTGAAACCCCAAGGGCAACGCCGTATCTTCATAAGCACGCGAGGCCAGTGCCTCCTCGACAAAAATATGACGTGGCACGCCATTCATGGCCGCCAGTACGGACTCATCACGGATACCCTGTTCACGCAAACGCTGAATCATGCGCTCCCGTGTACGCATCGAGGTCATGCCAATGCCATGCAAAGCCGTTTTCGTCATTGTTCTGTTTCCAGCCAGCGCTGCACTGCGGGAATCTGGAGGTCGTGCGTCAAATCGATCTGGATGGGCGTCAGCGACACATAATTTTGAGCGACGGCATGAAAATCCGTCCCTTCACTCGCATCCTGTGCAGCACCTGCCGCCCCCACCCAATAAACGGTTTCATTGCGGGGCGTTTTTTGTTTCACGACAGGCTCGGCCTTGTGACGACGCCCCAAGCGCGTCACTTGTACCCCTTTGAGCTCATCGAACGGGATATCCGGCACATTGACGTTGAGCAGCACAGGTTCGCCGAAGCCATCCCGCTGAAACCGTTCAACCAGCTCGCGCGCCACCCGTGCCGCGGTATCCAGATGCTTTCCTGCATGACTGTTGAGTGACACGGCAATCGATGGCACCCCCAGCAAATAACCTTCCGTTGCCGCAGCAACCGTTCCTGAATACAGGGTGTCATCGCCCATATTGGCACCCAGATTGATCCCGGAAACGACCATATCCGGCAACTCATCCAACATACCGGTCACTGCCAGATGAACGCAATCCGTCGGTGTGCCATTGACGAAGTAAAAGCCATTGGCGGCGCGACGCAAGGAAAGCGGGCGATCCAGGGTCAAGGAGTTGCTGGCGCCGCTTCGGTCACGTTCGGGGGCAACCACCGTGACATGAGCCAAGGTACTGAGCGTACTGGCCAGCAGTTCTATCCCAGGTGAAAAATAACCGTCGTCGTTACTGATCAATATACGCATGAATAGGATGCCAAAAACAAGACTATTGCCCCGCTCTTTCGCAGCAATCGCGGGCATGACAAAAACCTGCACGATTATAAGGCATCCCCCAGATCACAGGATGAGCAGACGATTATCGTCGGGCGGTCGACGCGGGGCTCGATAGTGTTGACGAGGATGGCGTAGATGCGGTCGGAGCCTGCTGCGCTTCCGATACATCGCCACCCTCATTCCCATTCTCTTCCGGCGCGGCTGCACCATCCCGCAAAATGGCATCCTCAGTGTGTCTGTTCAAGACAACGATGCTGATACGCCGATTGGTGGGGTTGAACGGATCCGTCTTATCGAAAGGCACGGCAGAAGCCAGGCCTACCAGGCGAATGACTTTCTCATCGATCAAACCACCGGCGACCAGCGCACGGCGCGAAGCATTAGCTCGATCTGTCGACAAATCCCAGTTGTTGTAATCGAGCTTGCCTCCCGAAAAAGGGGTGGCATCCGTATGCCCGGACAAAGTGATGCGATTGGGAACGCTATTGAGGATAGGGGCAATCGAATACAGGATTTCTCGTGTGTAGGATTTGAGTTCCGCACTGGCCAGATCGAACATGGGGCGATTCTTTTCATCCACAATCTGAATCCGCAGTCCTTCGGTCGTCAAATCCAGCAGCAACTGGTTCTTGAACTGGCTGAGCGTGGGACTGGATTCAATGATTTTCTCCAACTGTTTCTTGAGACCTGCCAGCTTTTCCATCTCGGCACGCTGTGCGGCCGCATAATCCGCATTGGCGGCACGCAGATTGATGAGTTTGCGCTGATCCGCATCACTTCTGTTTTTCTGACCATAAATTCGGGTCAAATCTTCTCCCCCGCCCTTGATGATGCTGGAGGAATCACCGGTTCCCGTCCCTCCCGGCATCGCCACTTTGAGTGGAGCCCTGAAATAATCCGAAATCCCTTTCAAATCGCCCGCCGTGGTTGAACCCAGCAACCACATCAACAAAAAGAAAGCCATCATGGCCGTCACAAAATCGGCATAGGCAATCTTCCATGCCCCTCCATGCGCCGCGCCACCGCCTTTCTTGACGCGTTTGACTATGATGGATTGCTGATTGTCGTCACTCATGTTGGCAAAATCTGAAACGATCCGGGATGGATTGCTTATTTACCTTTACGGCTCTTGATGTCTTTTTCAAGTTCCATGAACGTCGGCCGATCGGTGGAATAAAGTACTTTGCGACCAAATTCCACGGCAACCTGTGGCGCGTAACCGTTCATGCTGGAGAGCAATACCATTTTGATGCATTGATAAATCTTTCCACCCTCCTCACACTTCTGCTCCAGTTGCGAGGCAATGGGTGCAGCGAAGCCGTAAGACAACAGAATCCCGAGGAATGTCCCGACCAGCGCGCCACCAATCATCTTGCCCAGCACTGCCGGCGGCTCGCCCACTGAACCCATCACATTCACCACACCCATGACCGCCACCACGATACCGAAAGCCGGCAAACCATCCGCCGTCTTGGCCATGATGTGTGCCGGCATATGCGCTTCATGGTGATGGGTCTCGATTTCAATATCCATGAGGTTTTCAATTTCAAAGGCATTCAGATTCCCACCCACCATCATGCGCAGGTAATCCGTAATGAATTCGATAACGTGATGGTCATGCAAAATATTGGGGTATTTCTGGAAGATAGCGCTCTTGTCAGGCTCATCGATATCGCCTTCGATTGACATCAGCCCTTCCTTGCGCACCTTCGCCAGAATCTCGAACAACATGGCCAGCAAATCCATGTAAAGCGCTTTATTGAGCGGGGAGTTCTTCAATACAGAAGGAATGGCGCCCAGCGTGGCCTTGATGGCCTTGGGAGAGTTTGAAGAGACAAACCCGCCTATGGTCAGCCCAATGATTGCCAGATACTCCATGGGAACCCACAGCGCGGCCAAGCTACCGTGCACTGCATAGGTACCCACCGAAGCCGCCAGAATGATGACATACCCGATCAGCAAGAACATCCAGAAACTCCTGTTTTAATGTTACGTTAACGTGAAATACAAAAATCAGAGTCGGGTTGAAGCTTTGAGCGTAGCGAACCA
>CAYTHB010000065.1:0-15613 GCA_964437515.1 uncultured Sterolibacterium sp. | reverse complement strand
CTACGCCCCCTCAAGGGGCGGCTACTGATTTGCTCGCTACGCTCGAAGCTTCAACGCGACTCTGATTTGTGTATTTCACGCTAACCAAAGCCAGTGACAGTTTTGGTTTAACATTTTCGTAACGCGAGAAAGCATTGACTGGGCGAGAGAAACAGTTTTTTGTGCCTCACATCTGCTACTCAAACAATTCGGCATGGGTTCCTGTCCGTACAAAAATCACCAGCCCGTGCTTACCGATATCTTCGATCCGGTATGTCAGCAGAAAATCTCCGCCGATGTGACATTCCCTGTGCCCAATCCACTCCCCTCCAAGTGGATGATCCTGCCACTCCGGTCCCAATGGCTGATCATTGGCAATCAAGAGCAGCATGGCCTCCTTGAGGCGAAGCATGTCGTAGCGTCCGGACTGCGTCAGTCGCTCCCAATCCTTCCGGAAGCTTTTAGCGTAGTCTGCTGCGCGCGGAAATACAGCACGCTTATTTGAGGCTGTTCTTTTCAAGGTCATCGAACAGTTCGGAAGCCGTAGCAAAACGTGCGCGATGGGCGTTGGCCATGGCATCGGCTTCGGCCATTGCCGCACGTGTCTCGGTGTTTGGCACCTTGATGGCAAAGGGCAATTGCTGCTCAGCAATTACGCGCGTGAGAAGTATGCGCACAGCATCTGAAATCGACAAGCCCATTGCGGCGAGCGTTTCGGTTGCTTGTGTTTTGATTTGCTCGTTCACTCGAACGTGAATCATTGATGTAGCGGCCATGATTTGTCTCCTGACTCGGATGAGATACATTGTATTACACCTGCGCCAGCGTTTCAATTCGCTCACCGTGTACCAACTCGGATTAATTGGACACGTTTTTGTAACTCAAGCCGCCTTGTGTAAGGCATATGCCACACGCACCGAAAAATCAACGGCCAATTCAAATCTAGCACCGAGGCTTACCGCGTCCTCATTGTGAATGCGTGAATGGGGCAGCGGACATTTCAGCTTTACAGAGAAGAGGACATTTCAGCTTTGGATTGACACAAACACCGTGTAGATGACATGCACTGGGCGGCTTTCTGTTATAATTTGAAAGCTTCTGCCAGCAGGTGGAGCAGGAAAATGCTTGGGCAGGATGGTAAAAACGGGTGTTGATCTAACTTTCGATAGATTGCCTTTATTTCGTACTGCTGCAACAATATATCCGCATTTTTTTCGTGTTATTTATTCAAGAAACTTATGGCTGATACCCTTTTCTGTTATCACTGTCGGACGCATCATCCGAAAGAAGAAATGCGCCAGATCGAAACTAAAGGCGGCAAACGCTGGCGTTGTATCAAGAGCATCAAGGCGACCAAGCAGGGGCGTGAAGCACGAGAGGCTTTTGGTCGTCAGATGTCGGCTAACAATCGCGCAGAAGCGGAAAGCAAGGCAAGGCTGGTACTCAACGCTGCCAAGCAGTTCTGAGTGCTTGACGCAGGCGTACCGCCTGTCTGCCTGCCCAATGGTGGTACTGTGAAAAATACAGCGCGTATGGAACTATGGAACTACGCGCTGCTACCTGCGCCAGCTTTTCCCTTATTCCATCGCCTCATACAGCGGTAGCGTGAGGAATTCGGGGTAATTTGCCGAGAGTGACATTTCCTCGAAGATCTTTGCGGCCTGCTCATAGGTGGCAACCGGTTCATTACCGATGGCCGTTTTGACCTTGGCCAGTTCTTCGGGGATCAGCGCGCGCACCATCTCGGCGGTGACCTTGCGGCCGTCATCGAGTTTGCCCTTCGGGCTGACCACCCACTGCCACACTTGCGAACGCGAGATTTCGGCAGTGGCGGCATCTTCCATCAGGTTGTGGATGGGCACGCAGCCATTGCCCGCCAGCCAGGAGCCGAGATAATGAATGCCGACATTGATGTTGTTGCGTAGCCCGGTTTCGGTGATCGGCTGTTCAGGCTGGAAATTGAGCCAGTCCTTCGGGCCGAAGTTGCCGCTAACCTGCTTGCCCCACTGATTGGGTTTGTCGCCCAGCACTTTGGTGAACTCTTCCATGGCGATGGACACCAGCCCCGGATGCGCCACCCAGCCACCGTCGTAGCCATCGTTGGCATCGCGTGTCTTGTCGTGACGGATGCCCGCCAGTGCCTTTTCGTTGGCGGCCGCGTCGTTCTTGATCGGGATCAGCGCGCTCATGCCGCCCATCGCCGGTGCGCCGCGCTTGTGGCAGGCTTGCACCAGTGCCAGCGCGTAGGAGCGCATGAAAGGTACTTCCATGGTGATCGACGAACGGTTGGCGAGGCAGAAATTCTGGTTCTTCTTGAATTTCTTGATGCAGGAGAAGATGTAATCCCAGCGACCGGCATTCAGTCCGGCACTGTGATCGCGCAGTTCATAGAGAATTTCTTCCATCTCAAAAGTGGCGAGGATGGTTTCCACCAGTACGGTTGCCTTGATCGTGCCGCGCGGCAAGCCGAGATGCTCCTGCGCCATGACGAAAATCTCATTCCACAGTCGTGCTTCGAGGTGCGACTCCATCTTCGGCAGATAGAAATAGGGGCCCGCACCGCGCGCCAGTTGCTCCTTGGCGTTGTGGAAGAACACCAGCGCGAAATCGAAAATGCCGCCGGAAACCCGCTGGCCATCGACCGTGACATGCTTTTCATCCAGATGCCAGCCGCGCGGGCGGATCTGCAAGGTGGCGATCTTGTCGTTGAGCCGGTATTCCTTGCCTTTCTCATTGGTGTAGCTGATCTGGTGGCGGATGGCATCAAAAAGATTCACCTGACCTTGAATCTGGTTGTACCAGTTTGGGCTGTTGGAATCCTCAAAGTCGGTCATGTAACTATCCGCCCCCGAGTTGTAGGCGTTGATAATCATCTTGCGCTCAACCGGGCCGGTGATTTCCACTCGACGGCATTCAAGCGCCTTGGGCAAGGGGGCAACCTTCCAGTCGCCAGCACGAATGTGGGCGGTCTCTGGCAGAAAGTCGGGCATTTCACCCGCATCGATGCGTGCCTGCCGCTCGACACGTTTTTTCAGTAATTCCTGACGACGGGCTTCAAAAGCACGATGTAGCTTGGCGACCAGTACCAAGGCATCGTGGGTCAGAATTTCATCAAAGCGAGCGTGTAATGGTGCATTGATGATTACACCGGCTGGAAGATTGAGTGCCATAGAAGTGAACTCCAAATAAAAGAACTTGAATTGTAGGGTAGGTATCGATGTCAATATCAGTATCAGTCTGCGTAAGCAGAATGTTATTCGTTATTGTGCTGGTTGATAAATGGGCTATGATGCAATTCATCTTGTACTCATGGTATCGAATAGATTGTGGATCAATTCAAGCAAATCGCGGCATTCGTTCAGGCCGCGACACGCGGCAGTCTGTCTGCGGCGGCGCAGGCGGAAGGGGTGACGCCCGCCTTGATTGGCAGGCGTATTTCGGCACTGGAAACACGTCTGGGCGTATTGCTGCTGACACGAACCACGCGTCGGCTGACGCTCACTTTTGAAGGGCAGGCCTTTCTGGAAGATTGTCAGCGCTTACTGAATGATCTGGCGAATGCTGAAACCGCAGTCAGTTTGGGCGGTGTGAAAGTTAGTGGTCACCTACGTATTTCGGCGCCTGCGGGCTTTGGACGACGCCATGTTGCACCTTTGGTACGTGATTATCTCGATGCGAATCCCGAACTCACGGTGAATCTTGATCTTTCAGATCGCATCGTTGATCTGGTTAATGAAGGTATCGACTGTGCGGTACGCATTGGTGAATTGGCCGATTCCAGTCTGGTCAGCGTGCGGCTGGGTGACATGCGACGTTTGGTGGTTGCCAGCCCCGAATATCTGGCACGGCAGGGTGTGCCACGGACGCTGGAGGAACTGAGCCATCATGTCTGCTTGTCGCTCGGACAGCAGCGTGGCTGGACATTTCTCAATCCCTTGGGTGGGACGCAAACGCTGAAAGTGAGTGGGCGTTTTGAATGTAACGATGGTGCAGTGCTACATGATAGTGCCCTGGCCGGACGTGGTCTGGCATGGCGTTCGTGGTGGGAAGTCGGTGCAGACTTACAGGCCGGACGCCTCGTTTCTGTCCTCGATGAATATGCAGCACCGCCTTTGGGAATCTATGCGGTGTTTGCGCAACGTCGTCAATTACCGCTACGGGTGAGATTGTTTATTGATTTGTTGAAAAACACCTACGAAAGTGCGGACTATTGGCATTCAATTCAGGCCAAACAAGAGAAAAGCCTTTGACAGCTAAAAAGTTCGGGATTATTCTAAACGGTTAATTTTTTTCTCTTTCCGTTGGAATGGAGCCCCTGTCTGTGGCAACGATAATCAATAAAATTCAAAAAGTTACATCCATTCGTGGTTTGGGTTTGGTGGATCTGGTCAGCCGATATTCCAGCTCGGATTTTGCGGAATCACTGGCTGCAAAAAAAACAGTCAAGGTTTCATCGTCGCCGAATACGCTGGTTTCAAAAACCGCACCCGTACAAACCAAGGTTTTGCCGGATACCAAGCTATCGCCTGCCACGTTTGCAAGCAATGAAACAACGGGCATCAAGCTGGATGGTGATCTTTCCGACTGGGCGGCAAGCGACCGGCTGGATACCTCCGGAGGCGGGGTTGAGGGTTATGCACTTTATGGACGCTATGACGCAGGCAATTACTATGTCGCCATTGCGGCTCCGGAGGGTACGACGATCGGTTTCAACACCACTCTTTGGCTGAATACAGATCTGAACCCTGAAACCGGCTACAAGGTCTGGGGTGATGCGGTCGGTGCTGAATACAACGTTAATTTCGATGCCAGCGGAAAGCCGCGTTTGTATACGGGTTCTGAAGGACAGAATCTTGTGGCGGGTGCGACAGTCAATTATGCATATTCTGCCAATCATCAAACGGTTGAGTTATCCGTGCTAGGACGTGACATCGGCAATACGCAGGCGCTGAGTGTCTATACGGATGTCAATAACACGGTTTATCTACCCTCCAGTTATTCGACGAACACCTATATCGTCAAGGCGCCCGTAATACAGAGTCCGGTGACGGTCGGCGCGGTGACGCTGGATGGCTCACTCAATGACTGGAAAGAGGCCGAACATATCGATGATGTTGCCCCGGTCAATGGTTATGAGGTGTATGGCAAGACCACGGGTGATAGCTATGTTTTTGCACTCAAAGTACCCGCGGGTGCACGTATTGGTGCCAATACCACGTTCTGGCTCAATACGGATCGGAACGCCAATACGGGCTACAAGATATGGGGTACTTCCGGCGGAGCCGAGTACAACATCAACTTTGATGCGGCGGGCATTCCTCATCTTTATACGGGCGCTGCTGGTCAGACACCTGTTGCGGCAACGGTACAGTATGGTGTCAGTGTCGATGGCACGGTGGTCGAACTAGCCATCAAAAAATCCAGCATCAACAATCCAAAGGCCGTGGATGTGCTGGTGGATGTCAATGAAAGTGTCTACCTTCCAGCGAGTTATAGCGGGCCGCAATACACGGTCATCGATGCCGAAAACCTCCCGCCGCGCACCGATTTTTCGAAAAATGTGGCGATTGTCTATTCCGATACCACCGCTGCCCGTTATTTTGGCAATGTGGATGTCAATGTGAATGAAACGGCGTATTCACAGCTTTTCATGGCGGCACAGCATCAGGCGACGATGGCCGGTGTTCATTACGATTTATTGACCGAGTCTGATCTGAAAGACATCAACAAGTTGGTCAACTATGACACGATCGTTTTTCCTGCTTTTCAGTTTGCGAAAGGTAGTGAAGCAGCGTTGATTGCGGATAATTTGACTCTGCTGGCGAAAAACTACAAAACCAGTTTCATCGCCGCCGGTAACTTCATGACAGCCGATGAAACGGGCACGGCTTTGGGAGCCGACCCCTACGCCCGCATGAAGGCCTTGTTTGATCTGGCACCTCAGGCGAGTGGCTTTTCTGGAACGACCAGTGTTGCCGTGAAATCGACGAATACCGGTTTTGATGGCATGGGCGGTTATAACGCAGGTGAGTCCATTCGCACCTACAGCAATACGTCTGGTGTCGGCTGGTTGTCTTTTGGGGATGCTACGCCGGGTGTTGCAGGCACGATCAAATCGATCGATACGCAAACGGTGACGGGAACCGGTGCGGGTATTTATGATGCCGTTGTCACCAGCAGCATGAACGGCAATCGTAATGTCCATTTTTCAACGGAAGCTTTGCTGGGGGACAACAATCAGCTTTGGCAGGCGATTACCTATGCTGCGAAGGGGGCAACGAGCTCTGGCGTTGGTTTGCATATGGGACGTCAGGCCAACATTTTTGCTTCACGCACCGACATGGACGAAGCCATGTTCAGCACCGAAGTCAAACCTGAAAATGGCAAGCCGGGTATTTATGATGCGCTGATGCCTATCGTGAAACAATGGAAAAATGATTTCAATTTCGTGAGCTCGTATTACATTGATATCGGTGATGATCCCTCACAGGACGAGCAGACGGACTGGAACAAATCGTTGACGTATTATCGGGAACTGCTGGATTCGGGCAATGAAATCGGTTCACATTCGCGCACGCATCTGCTCCATCTGAACCCATCGGAAAATACGAATATCCTGACCACGGGAACGGGGCCGGGAACATTTGATTATGAATTCCGTGAGTCGCGCGACATCATCAAGTCCAAGCTCGGCTTGACCAGCATGGGCGCTGCCGTGCCAGGTGCTCCCGAGGTTCGGGCAACGGCAGAACAGATTCTGCCCTATTACGATTATCTTTCCGGAGGGTTTTCTTCGGTGGGTGCCGGTTATCCCGGCGCATTCGGTTATATGAAACCGGGTGATGACAAGCTAGGGAAAGTTTATCTGGCACCCAATATGTCGTTTGACTTTACGCTGATCGAATACAAGAAAATGACGCCCACTCAGGCGTTGGCGCAGTGGAATAGCGAGTTTGCCGCGTTGACGCGCCATTCCGATGTGCCGGTCATCGTCTGGCCTTGGCACGATTATGGTCCGACCAACTGGGATAAGAGTGGTTACACGAAGGAAATGTTCACGACCTTCATCACGGCGGCGGCCAATGCGAATTCGGAATTTGTGACGCTGGCCGATCTGGCGCAGCGTATCCGTTCGTTTGAAAAGTCCTCTGTGAATTATGCGGTCAATGGCAATACGATTACGGCGACTGTGGTGTCAAATGATGCGGGCAAGTTTGCCTTGGATATCGATAATCTGGGAACACAGAAAATTGCGAGTGTTGCCGGATGGTATGCCTATGATGATGACAGCGTATTCACCGATCGGGATGGAGGAAGCTACACCATCACGCTGGGGTCGGCGGCTGCTGATGTTTCACACATCACCCGCTTGGGTGCGCGTAATGAACTGGTGTCCTTGAATGGGGATGGCACTAATCTGAATTTCACCATCAATGGCGAAGGAAAGATGGTTGTTGCGTTGAAATCGGGAATCAAGGTGATGGTAGACGGCGCGACGGCCGTGAGTCAGCAAGGCAATCTTCTGACGCTCGATCTTGGGAAGATTGGCTCTCACACCGTTTCAGTCAAGGCGGCTCCAGACGTTCCTACCACAGAAAAGATTTCTGTTCCGGAGAACACGACGTATGTCACGACAGTGAAGAGTGGTGCTACGGGTGCTACGAGTGCCACGAGTGTTACGTCACCCATCTACACTCTGGCAGGGGGAGCAGACGCCGCAAAATTTGCCATCGACTCGACCACCGGCATCCTTTCCTTCATCGCGTCACCTGATTTCGAAAAGCCTGCGGATACGGGCAAAGACAATGTGTATGACGTCAATGTCAAAATAACAGATAAAAATGCTACTGCCACTAGCAAAATTCAAGCATTTACAGTGACTGTCACGGATGTGCAGGGGAGCAAGACCTACGCGACTTCAGCGAATGACGTCTTGACGGGAACGCAGGAAAACGATGTTTTCGTCTGGAAATCGGCAGCAGATTCAGGCAAGGGAAGCACCCGAGACACCATCACGAACTTCACCTCGGGCGTTGATAAAATCGATCTTGGTGGATTCGATGCCAATAAGGTACTTTTCAAGAACCAGCATTTCATTTGGGATGGACGTTCATCGTTAAATACCGCCATCACAGGGCATCTACATTATCGTTGGGATAAGGCGGCTAACGTGACCTATGTGGAAGGCAACACGGACGCCAATATCTTCAACATGGAATTTCAGATCAAATTGGCTGGTATTCATAACATGTCGGGCAGTGATTTCATTTTGTAAGTACGTCCTTCTCACCTTCGTCTGATTTTTATTTTTTCATGCCACGGAGCGCAAAGCCATTGCGTATCTTGCTCAGCTTTTTTCTTATGGCTTGGGTCATGGGAATGGATGCCCACTTGGTATGGGCAGATAACACCACGCCTACGCTATCTAAAGCTCCAGCAGTGGCTTTTTACTATGGTGAAGATCCGCCCTGGAGTGAATTGCAGGCATTTGATATTGCCGTGATTGATCCTGACCATGTGAAGGGGGCTTTGCCTGCATTCCCGCACACGCGTGTGACGGCCTATGTTTCGGTCGGTGAAGTTCACGGGTCGCGTGCCTATGCCTCTCAGATTCCTGCGGATTGGATGCCCGGTCAAAATCCTGCTTGGGGAGGCCGTGTCATCGATCAGGCGCAGCCCGGGTGGCCGGCTTTTTTTGTGGATAAGGTGATCACACCGCTATGGGACAAAGGCTATCGGGATTTTTTTCTTGATACGCTGGATTCTTGGCAGTTGATAGCCAAAACGCCTGAACAACGTACCGCTCAGGAAGCCGGATTGCTTGCCGTGATTTCCACACTCAAACAGCGTTATCCCGACGCACGGTTGATTTTTAACCGAGGTTTTGAAATTCTCGATCGCACGCGTGGTCAGGTGGATGCGGTCGCGGTGGAGTCGCTGTATCAGGGCTATAACGCATCCAGCAAAAGCTATCACACCGTATCGGAAAAGGATCGGGAATGGTTGCTAAACCAGATGAAACGTGTGCGGGATGAATTGGGTTTGCCTGTGATCGCCATCGACTATGTGTCTGCGGGACATCGTGAGCTGGCGCGTGCCACGGCGCGACGCATCAAGGCTGATGGCTTTATTCCTTGGGTGGCTACGGGAGATCTGAATACGCTGGGGGTGGGACGTATCGAAGTCATGCCTCGGCGGGTTTTGCTCGTGCATAGTCCTTTGCCCAATGAATATGTCTTGCGTCAGAATCCTGTGGTGCGAATGGCGACGATGCCGCTGAATTATCTGGGCTATGCGCCGGAATATGTGGATACCCTTCATTTGCCACAAGCCTCTTTGGTGGGGCGTTATGCCGGTGTGGTTCTCTGGCTGGGTAGCGATGTATCCGAAGCGGAACTGATGCGCCTGGCTGACTGGCTACCCAAACAGGTATCGGAGCAGATTCCTGTTGCTATCGTGGGACAACTGGGCCCCTTGCTGGGGACCTCCTTGAAAAACACTTTGGGTTTTGTGCAGCCAGGCGTGATGTCGCGCACAGGTGAGATCACGATCGTTGAACGCAATGCCATGGTCGGCCTGGAGCGGGAACCGCATCCTTCCATTGAAAATTTTTACCCGTTGAAATTAAAAAAAGGAAGGCCATTATTGACCCTTGCTCGAAGCGGGCAGCAGCAGGATGCAGCAGGGCTCGCGCCTTGGGGCGGTTATGTCATGGCACCCTATGCTGCGGTGACTCTGGCGGATGTCGTCGATAGTCGATGGATCATCGACCCCTTTGCTTTTTTCAAGGCGGCATTGCGTCTGCCCGATATGCCTGTGCCAGATGTGACGACTGAGAGTGGTCGGCGCATGTTGATGGTTCATATGGATGGTGATGGTTTTGCCAGTCGTTCCGAGCTTCCGGGCAATCCCTATGCTGGTGAGCTGGTGCGTGATCGTGTGGTGCGCAAATACCCATTGCCAATGACGATTTCGGTCATCGAAGCCGAGCTGGCACCTCATGGACTGTATCCCGCATCCTCTCAAAAACTAGAAGCGGTGGCACGCGATATTTTCAAGGAGCCTCATGTTGAAATCGCATCGCACAGTTACTCCCATCCATTCAACTGGCATCTGGCAAAGATAGAGTCTGATGCAGACGAAGGAAGCTACAACCTGGATATCAAGGGTTATCGGTTTGATCTGCAGCGTGAAATCGAAGGCTCGATTGCCTATATCAATACCCGTCTGGCTCCCACGAACAAGAAAGTGAAGCTTTTCCTATGGACAGGCGACTGTATCCCGGGCAGCGATGCGCTGGAGATGACACGGCGTCTGGGGGTGCTCAATATGAATGGTGGCGATACGACGGCAGTACGGACGAATCCCACATTGACGCGGATCGAGGGCTTGGGGGTTAATCGCAAGGGCTTGTTTCAGGTGTTTGCACCCAATCAGAATGAGAACGTCTATTCCCATAACTGGACGGGACCTTTCTATGGGTACGAACGTGTGATCGAGACGTTTCAACTGACGGAGAAGCCCCGCCGTATCAAGCCGATGGATATTTATTTTCACAGCTATATCACGACAAAACGTGCAGGGATGCATTCGCTGGAAAAAGTATTTTCTTATGCGATGAATCAGGAAACCACACCGGTTCATGCTTCTGAGTACGCACGCAAAGTGCTGGATTTTCAGAATGTCGCTATCGCACGCAGCGAGCAAGGCTGGCGCATACGCGGCATGAATCAGTTGCACACCTTACGAATTCCGACTTCGCTCGGCGTACCTGATATGAATCAGAGTCGCGCTGTCGCGGGCTATAACGATCATGCAGAAAATCGTTATATTCATTTGAATGGAAATGTGAACGAGGCTGAATTGGTCTTGCATCCGATTTCAGAAGAAAAACTTGATGATCGTGTTCGTCTGGTCTCTGCCAATGCTCGCATTGAAGATAGCCAACAGAAAGACAATACGCATCGCTGGTTTCTGTCGGGATATGTTCCGTTGCAATTCACACTGGCACATGCCGATCGTTGCCATATTCGCGTGGAGGGGCGTAATTTGACGCCCGTTCGACGTGAAGGGGTCGTCAATCATTACCGGATATCAGCCCATGCTGCCCGCCCGATCGAAGCGATTTGCACTCACTGAAGACGGCGGCCTGCCGCGTCTCAAGCTGACAGAAAACTGGCAGCTGATGTTGATCGCCCTCATCATGCTAGGGCTGTTTGTGGTTATTTTTCCGCACCAGACACTGGTGCAGAAGTTGTATTCCGAACGAAAATTTGATGAATTGACGTCGGTTTATATCGACAATCTTCATCGTACTGAGCCCGACAATCCCGATGTGGTCATTTTGCTGGCGCGTTCAAAAGAGAAAACGATCGATGTGGCGAGCATGGAAAACCTGCTATTACCCGTGATTGCACGGGGAAGCGAGATGCAACGTCGAGAGGCACGCCACGCACTGATTGATCGCTATGTGCAGGCCATGACTGTCACGCGAGATGATGCGGAAGCTCAGCGTTTACGTGGAAAATTATGGGCAATACTTGATCTGGCATCCAAGGACGCTTTTCCTCAGAAAGAAGCGCACTTTCTGGCAGACGCTGCATTTCAGGCTGATCAGCCAACGTTGATGCTGAAGTTTCTTTTAGGTGCCTCGAATCGCAATTCTCAATCCGATACGCAGGATCTTGCGCCATGGCTGATGAAAAAAGGGCGTCAGGCTTTGGCACAAGGGCGTTATGAGCTTTCTTCGGAATGTTTTTTGATGGCGCGGCAAT
This sequence comes from uncultured Sterolibacterium sp., assembly GCA_964437515.1. Lineage (GTDB taxonomy): Bacteria > Pseudomonadota > Gammaproteobacteria > Burkholderiales > Rhodocyclaceae > Sterolibacterium. The sequence continues at coordinate 3,860 of CAYTHB010000065.1, read as the reverse complement.
ATGCAGCAAACCAGGACGAAGCGCGCATGGCGTTTCGTCAAGGAATTGATTCGCTGATGGCCAATAGCCAGTATGCTCAGGCATTGCAAGCCGCCGATCAGAATCTTGGCAATCTTGCTCATGACGCTTCGACCCTGCGTTATCTGGTACGCACCGCACTTTCTGCGGGCTTTCCAAAGCGTGCTGCGGATTACGCACGTCCTCTGCTTTTTAGTGATGTCCGATGGGCGGAGTCGGGCGCGTGAAATTTCAAAACAGTTTCGTGGACACCGGCTTTTGGGGGGCAACAATGATGCCTGTAGCCCTCAGTACGTTGGCACTGATGCTGGCGATGACCTCATCTGCCATCGCTGAAAATTCAACAGTGACCGCGAATCACAAAGATGATCTCCCTCAATCAGGGCAGGATTATCACTCCATCCAGATTGCATCTTCCCCTTCTCGTGTGGTGCTGGAACGCCAGTTTTCCCGTTATGCGCAGCTTCCTTATGTGCGTATCGAGCAACGAGGCTCGCTGTATGTCTTGCGTGCGGGTTTCTGGGCGAAAGCGGAAACGGCTCAGGCTGCGGGAGCCGCCCATGCGGAAATACTGGGAGTTGCCCCCTTGGTGCGTGTCGCGACGTATCGGCCGGAAATGGTTCGTCAGGCGAACTGGTCGGGGGCTTCGGTGGAGGTTCATACACAGTCACAGCCCCAGCCCCAGGATCAGTCTATTCCTCCCACACGGACACCTGGACAGGCTCCTGTATCTCCTGCGGCTGTGTCCATGCCGCCGACTGTGCCGCCTTCAGACGCAACGCCCCGTTCGAGAAGTCAGCGCGGAAATGCCGCTCCTCTCGATAAAGAGCAGATGCCTCCGAACGAAAAGCCGCCGCGCGGGATGGACACCCTGAAACCTTATGATGCTGAGGATTACACCTTGGCATACGATGCGTTTTTAGGAGGGGCTGATCGTGAGCGCGCATTCCTCGTTGCCAGCAAGGCAGTGGAGAGTGTGCCTGAAGATCTCGAATGGCGTCGCAAGCTGGCACGCGTTGCGGAATGGACGCAACGTCCGGCCATTGCCTGGACGCAATGGTCCATGCTTTATCGGCAGGGCGATCGCTCCACAGAAACGCAAACGGCCGTGCTCCGTCTGGCACCGTTTTTTGATGACCCCGTTGCCGCCATCGAAGTCTGGAAAAATCGTGTACAAGGCGAAGGTGGACGCACATTGACCGATGCCCAATGGCAGGATCTCTACCATCTTTTTGAGTCTGCCGCTCAGCCTCGTGCAGGCTCCTTGTTCTTTGAACAGCAATATCGTCGCCTAGGTAAAGTGAAACTGCTGGAATATGCGGCACAGGAAGCCGAATATGGTGGCGATGATGATCGTGCCTTGCTGTTGTATGGCGAACGTGTACGTGCGGAACCCTTTTCCCAGGATGCCTGTCTTCGTTCGGCCATTATTCTGTTGCGGCGTGATCGGGAGCGCGAGGCTTATAGCTTGCTGGAAGCACAGCGTGCGCGAGCTGCGACAAAGGAAATCGCTTACTGGGATTTGCTCACCCGCATGGCACTGAATCTGGCGGAAACCAAGGTTGCCGAATCTGCAATGCAGCAATTGAATGCAGGCAAGGAGCCGGAACGTGCAGATTGGGAGCGGTTGATTAACCTGTTGCGTATCGAACATCCTGCACGCGCGGCTGATGTGGCACTGGAGCATTATCGGCGGACAGGACAAGCACGATTTTTCATCATGGCGCTGGAGTTCTATTCCCAGACCGAAAACCGTCCCATGCAGACACGCTTGTTGTCCATGCTGTCTCCGGAGGCACGAGGCGAGTGTGAGAAAGACCCTCACTTTCTTCGTCTGCGTGCCCGATATTATCAATTGAGTCGTGACCAGGCCGATGTGGCTCACGCATGGAATGACCTGCAACAGGCGCTGGTTTTACAGCCAAAAGAGACCGCCACAATCGTGGCCGTGCTCTGGTTCTTGCTTGACCAGCATCGTTTGACGGAACTGGCTCCCTTGCTGGATCGTTATGCAGCACAGGCTGCAAGAGACTCAGCATATTGGTTGCTTTATGCCGCTGCCTATCATGGACTGGATCAATACCGTCATGCCTTGCCGTGGTATCGCAAAGAAATTGAGCGCACTCCGGATGACAATCTCTTGCTGCTGAATTACGCTGATTTACTGGATCGCCTGCAACAACCCGGCATGGCCGAGCGTGTGCGACGCCATGCTTGGCTACGCTTGCAGGAAAAATTCCCCCAGCCCTCATTGTCAGCGCCCCTGGACGCACAACCGGAATTGTTGGCACTGGCACGTCTTGCCTTGCAGAATAATCCGGGCGACCCTGGGGCGGCATTGGTGCGTAAGCTGGTGAGCGAGTTGCGAGGTGTTCCTGAGTCTGTCCCGACCGCATCACAGAGTGTGCCAGCATCGCAGAATGAGTCATCTCCACCCGATCAACAGACACGAGATCTGATTCTGGCTTGGGCCATCAGCCATGAGCAGCATCCAGAAGCGCGTGCATGGATGTGGTTCAATCAGGTGCGGAATCAATCTGTTCAGGGCAGCTATCGTGCTCCGCTGTGGGGGGAGGCGCAAGCCGCATTGCAGGTCAATGACACGCAGCGCATGGATCAGCTGCTGCTGACACAAGGCCAGGCTTTGCCCATTTACAACCGGTATGACATCGCTCATGCACTGGAGCATTGGCCGCAAGCGCAGGACATTGCGTTTCATGGCATGAACGATAACGAAGTCGACGAAGAACTGTATGACCGCTATCGCCAGCATGTTCCACGTCATTTGAATCATGTGCAATGGCGCACGACTCAGGGGCGTTATGGGGTGCTCGATAGCCGTGAGCAGCGCATTGATGCCCATTTAGTCGTCACGCGTCGCCTGCATCTGGATCTGGGCTGGGAGGGGTTTGTGCAGTCCAGTCATGATGCCACCCTCAATGTGCCACCGCGTGAGCGTTTGTCGCGTGTGGGGGTGCAGTGGCTGGGCACCTATGGAGACACAAGCCTGAGTCTTTTTCATCGTGACGAATTGAGCGGACGCACGGGATGGCGGGCAACACAAGCGTGGACATGGGATCGACGACTCGGTCTCAATGGCATGGCGGAGTATCGTGGTGCAGCGACAGACAGCCTGCCATTGCGGATGTATGGTTATCAGAACAGCGTGAGTGTGGGCGTGAATTACACCTTGAGTCGCCGTGAATATCTTGCAGCAACGCAGCGTCTGAGCCGTTATTACACACAAATGGATGATGCCTTGGGACGTAGCCATACCCTGGATGTTGAGGCAGGCTATCGTTGGCGTCTTGAGTACCCCGATTGGCGCACACGTTTGTATGCCACGACGCAAAGTTTTTCATACGATGGCAATGTGAGCTCCAGAACGCGGGCATCTCTGGCACCCAGCGTGCAGGCGGCCATGGCCAATGGATCGCTGGATGCCGTTCGTTACTTTCTTCCGCAGGGGAGTACTACGGTCGGTGCCTGTCTTGGCATGGGTGAGAATCTGGCCGGGCAGAATATGCAAGAAACGTATACGCGTGCTTGGCGACCTTACTATGACGTGTGTGCGAACCATAACAATATGAATGGTGCTGGTTATTCAGGCTATATCGGTATGGCCGGTTCGGTGGATGGTGAAGATCATCTTGCATTGCGCATTGAACAGAGTAGTGGCGGTACAGGGGCAGGTGCTCTGTCACGCGCACTATCTGCTCGGTATCGACATTATTTTTGATTAACGATCATGGTGACCCACTCCACCCGCAGAGAATGAAATAATCGCTACCCGATACGCCCACCCCACCCATCCGCCCCTCAAGGGGCGGCTACTGATTTGC
>CAYTHB010000064.1:0-15843 GCA_964437515.1 uncultured Sterolibacterium sp. | reverse complement strand
GAAGTCGAGCAGGGCATCGAAGGTCTGGTGCACGTCTCCGAAATGGACTGGACCAACAAGAACATTCATCCGTCCAAGGTGGTTCAACTGGGCGACGAAGTTGAAGTCATGATTCTCGAAATCGACGAAGAGCGCCGTCGTATCTCGCTGGGCATGAAGCAGTGCCAGTCGAATCCGTGGGACGATTTCGCGATGAACCACAAGAAGGGCGACAAGGTGAAGGGCGCGATCAAGTCGATCACCGATTTCGGCATCTTCATTGGTTTGCCAGGCGGTATCGATGGTCTGGTGCATCTGTCGGATCTGTCGTGGTCGGCCAGCGGCGAAGAAGCCAAGCAGAACTTCAAGAAGGGCGATGAAGTCGAAGCCATCGTGCTGTCGATTGATGTCGAGAAAGAGCGCATCTCGCTGGGTGTCAAGCAGATGGAAGGTGATCCGTTCACCAACTTCGTTGCCACCCAAGACAAGAACAGCATCGTCAAGGGTACGGTCAAGAGCGTGGATCAGCGCGGTGCCGTGGTTGATCTGGGCAACGAGACCGAAGGCTATCTGCGCGCTTCCGAAGCATCGCGTGATCGCGTAGAAGATATGCGTACCCTGTTCAAGGAAGGTGATACCGTCGAAGCGATGATTATCAACGTCGATCGCAAGACGCGTGCCATCAGCCTGTCGATCAAGGCGCGTGATCAGGCCGAGCAGAACGATGCCATGCAGAAGCTGGCTGCCGAGAGCGGTTCCGCCTCGACCGGCACCACCAGCCTGGGCGCATTGCTCAAGGCCAAGCTGAAAACGCCGCAATAATTTTCACTTAAAGCGACGCGCTTGTTATGACAAAGTCCGAGCTGATCGAGCGACTGGCTGCACGGTTTCCGCAGCTAGTTGCCAAGGATGCGGATCTTGCCGTGAAAATGATCCTCGATGCGATGACCGAAGCCTTGGCGCGCGGTGATCGTATCGAGATCAGAGGCTTTGGCAGTTTCGCGCTCAACTACCGGCCGCCGCGTACCGGGCGTAATCCCAAGTCGGGTGAGAAGGTGCATGTGCCGGAAAAGCATGTGCCTCACTTCAAAGCTGGCAAGGAATTGCGCGAACGCGTCGACCAGATCAAATGACCGTAGTGGAAGTCAGGAAGTCAGGAAGTCAGGAAGTCAGGAAATAAGGATGTGAACGGCGGGCGGTTTGTATGTTCCGCGTTGGTTCATGAATGTTGTGATAAATGTTTTAGTCATGGGCGGCGAGTGTCTTTTGATCGAAAGCTGAAGGACACCAGCCGCTATGCGTAGGTACCGATGCGTTATCTCGTCTGGTTGTTGCGTATCGTTGTCTTTATCGCCCTGTTTGGCCTGGCCATCAAAAACAGTGGGCTAGTCGAACTACGCTTTTATTTCGGCAATCTTTGGTTATCCCCTTTGTCGCTGGTGATACTGGGCAGCTTCGTGGCGGGCGTTGTGCTGGGCATTACGACGAGTTTTGCCACGCTGATCCGGCTGCGTCGAGAAAATACACGTCTTAAGGAACAGTTGCGAGCGCAATCCTTGAAAGCCTATCCGCAGCAAATGCGCCCTTCAGTGTCGCCTGCTGCAGAGGATGTTGAGGCCATCTCGCCTCCACTGAATCTGATCTGAATCGATGAATCATGAATCCCGGTGGCCTTGAAATACAGCTCTGGTGGCTGCTAGTGCTGCCCTTGTTTTTTGTACTGGGCTGGGTGGCAGCGCGTATCGACATCAAACATCTGGTGCGTGAGTCGCGTGCTTTGCCCCGATCCTATTTCAAGGGACTCAATTTTCTCCTCAACGAACAGCACGATCAGGCAATAGAAGCTTTCATCGAAGCGGCGCGAGTCGACCCTGAAACCATCGAATTACACTTTGCGCTGGGTAACCTGTTTCGTCGTCGCGGCGAAACGGATCGTGCCATTCGGGTGCATCAAAACCTGATTGAACGTGGTAATGGCAACTCGGGCACCCCGGGTCAATACAGCGAGCTGACGGATGAGCAGCGGTTGCACGCACTTTCGGAATTGGGGCAGGATTATCTCAAGGCTGGCTTGCTCGATCGTGCCGAAGATATTTTCCTCAAGTTACGCGGCACGGCGCGTGATGAGGAGGCGTTGCGCTTTCTGCTGGAGATTTATCAGCAAGAGAAGGAGTGGCAGCGTTCGATCGACATTGCCCGTTGTCTGCCCGAACATGCCGAGCACATGTGGCAGAAGGAAATTGCCAATTTTCATTGTGAGCTCGCGGCTTCTGCCCTGCTGCACAGCGAGTTTGATGAAGCGCATCGCCAGCTTGAGGCCGCTCTGGCAGAAAACCGTAAATGCGTGCGTGCCACACTGTTGCAAGGGGAAGTGTCATTGGCCGAAGGGCAGCTGGATGCGGCCATCGAGACCTGGAAACGCATTGAGCAGCAAAGTCCGGCCTATTTGTCCTTGGTGGCACCCCGTTTACTGGACGCTTTTCGCAAGCAGGGGCGCGAGGCGGCTGGTTTGTATTTGTTGCGTGGCTGGTTTGATTTGCACCCTTCGCTGGACATGCTCGATACGGTGTATCAGTCCGAACTGCAAGCAGCAGGCTCACAGGCCGCATATCAGCTGGTGCGTGATGAACTGCGGCGCAATCCTACTTTGCTGGGGTTGCACAAGTTGTATGAGGCGCAGTTGTTGATGGCAACGCCGGAGCAACGCCCCGATCTTGAACTGGTGCGTGGGGTGCTGCATACCCATACTCGTCGGGTTGCCCGTTATCGCTGCGATGCCTGCGGTTTCAAGGCGCGCCAGTTCTACTGGCGTTGTCCGGCTTGCGGTGGCTGGGAAACTTACCCACCGAAGCGTACGGAAGAGTTTGATTTGTTGCCGTAACTCGTTGCGAGTGTTGGGCGCGACGAAAAGGGCGGTTTTTTTTGTTTCACCATGTCTTGCCGATGCGTGAGCTCGTTAAAATTCTCTTTTTATCTGTACAGCCGCTTAAATGAAAATTACCGTTATCGGTACAGGCTATGTGGGTTTGGTCAGTGGGGCTTGTCTGGCCGATGTTGGCAATGACGTGCTCTGTCTGGATGTGAATGCCGAAAAGATCCGCTTCCTCAATGAAGGTGGTATTCCGATCCATGAGCCGGGGCTCGATGAATTGGTGGCGCGCAACGTGCAGGCGGGTCGCCTGAAGTTCACTACAGATACCGCGCAGGCGATGGCACATGGTCATGTCATTTTTATTGCGGTCGGCACGCCTCCCAATGAAGATGGCTCGGCGGATTTGCAATATGTGCTGGCCGCTGCGCGCAGTATCGGTCAGCACATGAGCGGCTACAAGGTGGTGGTGGATAAATCCACGGTTCCCGTGGGCACGGCCGACAAGGTCAGCGCGTGTATTGCGGAAGAATTGCAGCGTCGCGCTGTCACGCTGGAGTTCAGCGTGGTCTCCAATCCGGAGTTTCTCAAGGAGGGCGCGGCGATTGCCGACTTCATGCGCCCCGACCGGATCGTGATCGGCTCATCCGACCCACGTGCCATTAACGTGATGCGCCAGCTTTATGCCCCATTCCAGCGCAATCACGAACGCTTGCTGGTGATGGATGTGCCTTCGGCGGAGCTGACCAAATACGCCGCCAATGCCATGCTGGCGACGCGCATTTCGTTCATGAATGAACTGGCGTTGCTGGCTGAAAAGCTGGGAGCGGATATCGAAATGGTGCGTCAGGGCATCGGCTCCGACCCGCGTATCGGCTATCACTTTCTCTATGCGGGCTGCGGTTACGGCGGCTCCTGCTTTCCCAAGGATGTACAGGCCTTGTTTCGCACGGCCGAAGATGTCGGGCAGACGCTGCACTTGTTGCAGGCCGTCGAAGCGGCGAATGAAGCGCAGAAACAGGTGCTACCCAACAAGATCATTCAGCGTTACGGCGAAGATTTGTCCGGGCGACATTTCGCCCTGTGGGGCTTGGCATTCAAGCCGAATACCGATGACATGCGCGAAGCCCCGAGTCGGGTGCTGATTGACGCGCTGCTGGCGCGTGGTGCGACGATCTGCGCGCATGACCCGGTGGCCATCGAGGAAGCGCGGCGTATCTATGGCGATGAGCCGCGTCTTACCTATGTCGATAATCCCCAGGCAGCACTCAATGGGGCGGATGCCTTGCTGATCGTCACCGAATGGCGTGCTTTCAAGAGCCCGGATTTTGCCGCGATACAAGCCGCACTGAAATCTCCCGTCATATTTGATGGACGCAATCTGTACGACCCCGTGCAGGTGCGCGAGGCAGGGCTGGAATACTATTCCATTGGTCGAAAATGAAGGAACATCAACCCACACTCTGCATTCCAGATACCTCACCCGCCCGCATCCTGGTGGTGGGCGATGTGATGCTCGATCGTTACTGGTTTGGCGATGTCAGCCGGATTTCGCCTGAAGCCCCCGTGCCGGTGGTGAAGGTGGAACGCCTTGAAGAACGTCCGGGGGGCGCGGCGAACGTGGCGCGCAATGTCGCTGCACTCGGTGCGCAGGCGACGCTGATTTCGGTAGTGGGTAACGACGAGGCGGGGCAAGCACTGGATCGTTTGTTAGCGGCTGAAAACATCCGTTGCTGTCTGCATGAGGACGCGCAGCTGTCGACCACGGTCAAGCTGCGGGTGATTGGCCGGCAGCAGCAGTTGCTGCGTATCGACTTTGAAACCTGGCCGACACATGAGGTTTTGCAAAGCAAGCTGGCTGAGTTCGAGTCGCGCTTACCGGAGTGTGATGTGGTCATCCTCTCCGACTACGGCAAGGGTGGGCTGACGCATATCACTGAAATGATCCGTCTGGCGCGCGCCGCCGGCAAGCCGGTGCTGGTCGATCCCAAGGGCGATGATTATTCCCGCTATACCGGCGCGACCTTGCTCACGCCCAATCGCGCCGAGTTGCGTCAAGTGACCGGTCGCTGGCATAGCGAAGCAGATTTGCTGGAGCGTGCACAACGCCTGCGCGATGAACTCGATTTGCAGGCTTTGCTGGTGACGCGCTCGGAAGAAGGCATGACTTTATTTCATGCGGAGGGAGCCTTGCATGAAGCGGCGATTGCCCGCGAAGTGTTCGATGTCAGCGGCGCGGGCGATACGGTGATCGCCACGCTTGCGGTGATGTTGGGCAGCGGTCTCGATCTGGCGACGGCGATGCAGTTTGCCAATCGCGCCGCGGGCATTGTGGTCGGCAAACTGGGAACGGCGGTAGCGACGCTGGATGAACTGAAGGGAGCATGTTGATGTACACCATCGTGACCGGAGCCGCCGGATTCATCGGCGCGAATCTTGTCAAAGGTCTGAACGAGCGCGGCGAGACACAGATCATCGCCGTCGATAACCTCGAACGTGCCGATAAATTCCGCAACCTCGTGGATTGCGAGATTGCCGATTATCTCGATAAGCATGAATTCATCGAGCTGGTGGCGCAAGGGCATTTCGATGGCTGTGTCGAAGCCATTCTGCATGAGGGTGCGTGTTCCGACACCATGGCGACCGACGGGCGTTACATGATGGAGAACAACTACCGCTATTCGGCCACGCTGCTGGATTACTGTCTCGAACAGGAAGTGCCGTTTCTGTATGCCTCGTCGGCTTCGGTGTATGGCGGTGGCAGCCAGTTTCGCGAAGCGCGCGAGTGTGAAGCGCCGCTCAATGTGTATGCTTATTCAAAGTTTCTCTTTGACCAGCTGGTGCGTCGCCGCTTGCCCGAGGCGAATTCGCCGGTGACCGGCTTTCGCTACTTCAATGTCTATGGTCCACGCGAACAGCACAAGGGGCGCATGGCTTCGGTGGCGTTTCATTTCACGAACCAGTATCAGGCAGAAGGCAAGGTGCGCCTCTTTGAAGGCTGCGATGGGCGCGGCAATGGCGAGCAACTGCGCGACTTCGTGTTTGTCGAGGATGTCGTCAAGGTGAACCTGCATTTTCTGGAGCAGCCTTGTTCCGGCATTTTCAATCTGGGGACTGGCCGCGCGCAGTCGTTCAATGATGTGGCGGTCGCCACCGTGAACACCTGTCGTGCTGCACAAGGGCTGTCGGCCTTGTCGTTGCTTGAATTGCAGACGCAAGGGCTCATCGAGTACATTACTTTTCCCGAAGCATTGCGTGGCAAGTACCAGAGCTTCACGCAAGCCGATTTGACGCAACTGCGGGCAGCGGGCTATCGTGGCGAGTTCGCCACGGTGGAGCAGGGTGTCGAGCAGTATGTTCAACAACTGTTGCAAAACTGATTTTTAACCCAAGGAGTAAAACTCATGAAAAAGCTGTTCCAGATTCTGTTCGTTTGGCTGGTTGCCGTGCAGTGCGCTTTCGCCGCCATCAACCTCAATACCGCCACACAGGAAGAGCTCGACAAGCTGCCTGGTGTCGGCCCGGCCAAAGCCAAGGCGATTGTGGATGACCGCAGCAAGAATGGCCCTTTCAAAACGATTGAAGATCTCAAGCGCGTCAAGGGGTTTGGCGATGCAACAGTCAACAAGCTGAAGAACGAGATTACCGTGTCCGGTGGTGAGAGTGCCAAGCCAGCAGCACCCGCAGCACCTGCCAAGTCCGCAGTATCCGCAGCACCTGCCGCTCCTGCTATGCCTGCCGCACCTGCCATGCCTGCCAAGGCCACGAAAAAATAAATCAGGAGCACATCATCGACACGCTAGAAAATTATGTGGGCAACACCCCGCTGGTATGCCTCAAGCGCATCCCGGGCGTGGATAACCAACGCCGCAATAACACCATTCTCGCCAAGCTGGAAGGCAATAACCCGGCCGGTTCGGTGAAAGATAGACCGGCGTTGTCGATGATTCTTGGTGCCGAATCGCGCGGCGAAATCAAGCCGGGCGATACCCTGATCGAAGCGACCAGCGGCAATACCGGCATTGCGCTGGCAATGGTGGCGGCGATGCGGGGCTATCGCATGGTTCTGGTGATGCCGGAAAATCAAACCGTCGAACGCCGACAGAGCATGCGGGCGTATGGGGCAGAATTGATTTTGACGCCGAAGTCGGGCGGCATGGAAGCGGCACGCGATTTTGCCGAGCAGTTGCGTAATGAGGGGCGTGGTGTGATCCTGGATCAGTTTGCCAACCCCGATAATCCTCTGGCGCACTATCGCAGTACCGGCCCGGAAATCTGGCAGGGCACACAGGGGCGGGTGACGCATTTTGTCAGCAGCATGGGCACGACCGGCACCATCATGGGCGTTTCGCGCTATCTCAAAGAACAAAACCCCGCTATCCAGATTATCGGCTGCCAGCCCGAAGACGGCGCGCAGATCCCCGGGATACGCAAATGGCCGGAAGTCTATCTGCCGAAAATTTTTGAACGGCATCGGGTCGATGTTATTGAATCCGTCGGTCAGTCGGCTGCTGAAGACTGTACCCGTCGCTTGGCGATCGAAGAAGGCATCTTTGCCGGTATTTCTTCAGGTGGTGCGTTGGCTGTGGCGTTGCGTGTCGCCGAGCGGATCGAGAATGCCGTCATCGTCACCATCGTCTGTGATCGGGGTGACCGTTATTTATCGACGGGTGTATTTCCCGCTTAGTTTTCAGCCAGATTGGCGACGAGCGTTTGTTGTGAAAACCACCCCGTCCGGCTTCGCCGTCCACCCCTCCAACGGAGGGGAATTGTTCGTGCTTGCTGGATGAATATCTTTTTGCACGAAGGATATGGTTTTCAATCATTGTATGAAACTCTCATTCACTGTTTGAAAGCTCCCCTCTTCTGGAGGGGCAGCCCGTCAGGGTTGGTGTGGTCGAAAACTCTTCGCCTCTGGAGGGCTGGCTCGTCAGAGTCTGGGCGGTCGAAAATTTCTCTCTTCGAGAGGGGTGCCCCACCAGGGTCGGAGCGGTCGAAAATTCACCTTCTCTGGAGTGGTGGATCGCCAGAGCCAGGTCGGTCGAAAATTTCACGACTCTGGAGATCTGGCTCGTCAGACTCGGGACGGTTGAAAATTCCCCTCCTCCGGAGGGGTGGACGGCGAAGCCGGACGGGGTGGTGGGAGCCTGCGGAGATGATGAGCCATGGCTTTGAAAATCGTAGCCCCAGATTCTCCCCCATTTTATTTTTTCTCTGCACCCTGTTTTTTCTCCTTAGCTGCCTGTCACCCCTCGCAGCGCAAACCTTGGATATCCAGCTCGCGGCTGTTGAACATCCAGCTTTTTCAGCGCAACAGCTTTCCTTACGTTTGGCGCAGGAGCCGCAAAATAATGCTGCCGCGCTGGAGATCGGGCGTTTGCGCCTAGGTGCGCGTGTGTGGGAAAAGCTGCATTTGCGCTGCGGCGAGTTTTCGCTGTCGAAGGATGTCGTGCGCTGCCGTCGTGGCGAATTGCAGCAGGGTAGTTCTGCGCTGATTCCGCTTGAATTCAGCTATCAGCCAAAAACACAACATCTCGAACTCACAGTGCAAAATGCCAGCCTTGCAACGCTCCCCACGTTGCTGCCTGAGCTTGCTGACTGGCATCCTGCAGGACAATTTGATGCGCGCATCAATCTTCAGGCGACGCAGTTGGATGGCACGTTGAGCCTGAAAGAGGCGGCCTTTGGCAATGCGGCGGGGACGCAGGCCGGTGACAAGATTTCGGCAACTTTGGCAATCAAGGCACGGCGCGACAAGGCTGACTGGGCGTGGCAATCATCACTCGATTGGCAGCGCGGCGAGTGGTATATCGCACCGTTTTACCAGAACAAGCCGATGCGTCTGGCAGCCACCGGGCAACTGAGTCCACAACGCTGGACGGTCGATCGGGCGACATGGGCACTGGATGGCTTGGGAGAGGTGCGAGGCAGCCTGCAATGGCAGCCTGCTCGTGCTAAAGAACCCGGTCGCTTGCTGATGGCAGAAGTGCATAGCGCACCGCTTGATCTGGCGGTGCTGGGCGCGCAGTGGCTGCAACCTTGGCTGGATGCGCGGGCAGGCCCCAAGTTGAACCTGAGCGGGCAGGCGCAAGTATCCGCTGCATTGGATACGCAGGGTCTGCAAAAACTGGACGTGGATTTGCAAAATGCCCATCTGGAAACGGGCCGTCATCAGTTGCAAGGCTTGACGGCACGCATCCCGTGGCGACGCGATGCCGCATCCCAAGCTGATTTTCGTGTGACCGGCGGAAATCTGGGGGCATTGCCGATCGGCGGGTTTGCCGGTTCGTTGGCGATGCGCGGTAGCCAATTCGACTTGCCGCAGTTGGCGATTCCGTTGCTCGATGGGCGTTTGCTGCTGGAGAACCTGCATCTCGAACATGCCGCGGATGCATGGCACTGGCATTTAGGTGCAGCACTGGAGCCGGTGGCCATGCCGCGACTGACGCAAGCCCTCGGTTGGCCGAAGATGGAGGGCGTGCTCTCCGCCGCCATTCCCAAAATGCAATATGCGAACGGCACGCTGACGCTGGAGGGGCAGGTGATGGTCTCGGTGTTTGATGGCTATCTGGCTCTGGATGCGCTCAAATTGATCGAGCCTTTCGGCGCGCTGCCGCGCTTGCAGGCCGATATCATGGCGCGGCATCTGGATTTGAATATGATGACCAAAACCTTCTCGTTTGGCGAGATTAGCGGTTATGTCGATGCCGATGTGAAGGGGCTGGTGATGGCAGGGGTACGTCCTTTGGCTTTTGATGCAGTGGTCAATAGCACACCAGGCGACTATCCAAAACGTATTAGCCAGCGTGCTGTGCAGAACATTTCTTCATTGGGCGGTGCGGGAGCGGCGGCTGCGATACAGCGCAGTTTCTTGCAAGTGTTCGAGACTTTTGGCTATGAGCGGATCGGCTTGCGTTGCCGTCTGCTGAACGGCGTGTGTTTGATGGGTGGGATAGACGCTCCTGCCGATCGCCTGGATGAGTGGGCAGGGCGATTGGGTGTGCCGGGTGCGACCACCCATTTGCCCGCGCAAGGTTTTGTGCTGGTCAAGGGCGGCGGACTGCCCGCGCTGAATGTCATCGGCTACAATCGGCGGGTGGATTGGGAGGAATTGTTGGCACGGCTGAAGGCCGCCGTTGCAGGCAATGGCAAGATTGAATTGCGTTAAAAAGGAGTGAGTTTGATATGAACAGGATGAAAAAGGCGGGCACTGGAATTTTACGGATACCTGGTTCTGCATTTATGGCCGCGTGTGCGCTGCTGCTGGCAGGATGCGTCACCATCAATATTTATTTCCCGGCGGCGGCCGCCGAGAAAATGGCTGACAAGATTATTGATGAAGTCTGGCAGATGCAAAAAGAAGGCACGCCGAAGCCGCCTGCGGCAGCGAATATGACTGGAAAGGAAAGCAAATGAATCAGGTATTGAAATTTGTACGTCATGGCTTGCTGATGGCAACTTTGCTTGGTGCTGGTCAAATGGCGTGGGCGCAGGCGAATCTGGAAGCCAATACACCGGCTGTCAGCCAGTTGAAAGGCTCGATGCAAGGACGTTATGCGCAACTGGAACCTTTTCTGGCAAGCGGGGCGGTCGGCCTGACACGGGATGGCGCGGTGCAGTTGCGCGATGCCAGTGCCGTACCGCTGCCGCAACGCCCGCAGGTGAATGGTCTGGTGGCAGCCGAGAATGCCGATCGCGCCGCGCTCTATCGTGAAATCGCGCGTGCTAACGGCAAGCCGGAGTGGGAGGGTGAGATACGTTCCACTTTCGCGCAACGCTGGATTGATAAAGCACCTGCCGGTTGGTGGGTGCAGGATGCACGCGGTGGCTGGGCGCGCAAATGAGTGGCACGCTGGTTTTCGATATCGAGACTATTCCCGATGTCGCTGGTTTGCGCGTCTTGCATGAGCTGGATGCCAGCTTGTCGGATGCTGAAGTCGCCGAGTTTGCCTTTCAAAAGCAGCGGGCGAAAAACGGCAGCGATTTTTTGCCGCATTACTTGCAGCGGGTCATCGTCATTTCCTATGCCTTGCGTGACGGTGATAAGTTTTTAGTGCGTTCGCTGGCAGAACCCGATGCCAGCGAGGCGCAGATCGTGCAACGTTTTTTTGATGGCATCGAGAAATTCACACCGCAACTGGTGTCGTGGAATGGTGGCGGTTTCGATTTGCCCGTGTTGCATTATCGTGGCCTGATTCATGGGGTCACCGCGCCGCGCTATTGGGATATGGGCGAGGGCGATTACCGCGATTCGCGTGATTTCAAATGGAACAATTACATCGGTCGTTATCACATGCGTCATCTCGATCTGATGGACTTGCTGGCGATGTATCAGCCGCGCGCGGCAGCACCGCTTGACCAGCTTGCCAAGCTGATGGATTTACCCGGCAAACAGGGCATGGCAGGCGATGCGGTGTGGGGCGCTTGGCTGGAGGGGCGCATCGATGATATCCGCGATTATTGTGAGACGGATGTGGTCAATACCTATCTGGTCTATCTGCGCTTCCAGAAAATGCGGGGCGCGCTGACGGCAGCGGAACATGATGCCGAGATGGCGTTTGTGCGTTCTCAATTGGCAGCAGTAAACAAACCGCATTGGCAGGCGTTTCTGGAAGTTCCTCGATAAGACTCAAGGAGAAGCTCATGATGCGTGAGCGCAGCGTACTTTGTAGTAGTTCGGCGGGTTTGCATCGCATGGCGTATACCGAATGGGGCGATACGCAGAATCCCAGAGTGCTGGTGTGTGTGCATGGCCTGACGCGTTGTTCGCGTGATTTTGATTTTCTGGCGCAGGCTTTGGAAAACGACTATCGCGTCATCTGCCCGGATGTGGTGGGGCGTGGGCGCAGTGACTGGCTCGCTGATAAGTCCTTGTATGGCATCCCGCAATATGTCGCAGACATGGTGACGTTGATTGCGCGGCTGGATGTGGAACGGGTGGATTGGCTGGGCACGTCGATGGGCGGGCTGATTGGCATGTTTCTCGCAGCCCAGCCGCAAACCCCGATACAACGCCTGATTCTCAACGATGTCGGGCCGGTGGTCACTGCTGTGTCGCTCAAACGTATCGGTGAATATGTCGGCCGCGATCCGCGCTTTGATACGCTGGAACAGGCGGAACAGTTCGTGCGTGCGGTGAGTGCCACGTTTGGTGCGCACGATGATGCCCAGTGGCGGCATCTCACCGAACATGTGGTGCGCCGTGCCGAGGATGGCAAGATCGAGTTTCGTTATGATCCTGGGATTGCCGAGGCGTATCGGCAGATTTCAGGAGGTGGGCAGGATATCGAACTGTGGCCGATTTATGAGCAGATTCTCTGCCCGACGCTGGTGTTGCGTGGGGCAGAGTCTGATCTGTTGCGCCGTGAGACGGCCGCCGAAATGACCCAGCGTGGCCCGAAGGCAACGGTGATTGAAATTCCCGGAGTGGGACATGCCCCGATGTTCATGCAGACGGGGCAGGTGGCCATCATTCAGAAATACCTGCTTGATCAGTTGGCATAGAACACAGCACGAGGAAATCTTTCGATCACCATTGACGGACGACATCGCTGACACTGAGCCCCACAACATCGACCATTTTCGGCTCGTTGGTGTTCGAGAGATACAGGGGGGCGTTGGATGGATTTGAGAAAACGCGACGCATGGCATTATCACGAACGCATTTGGGGTAATCACCACAAGCAACGACACCGCCTGAACCGCAGGTGACGTTGGGATGGTAATAGTTGTAGTAAATGTTATCGCAATAGAGTGTTCCACTGAATTTTTTGTCGGGGGACATAAAGCCTGTCCCGACAAAAATACCTCTATCTCTAATGGTTGCATTGCCGTTACCATCGAGTTGGCTATCGTATCCGTTGTCTGCCGGTTCATCGTATTTATTGCCATTTGAGTCTGTGAATTGGTGTGCTGGAACTCGAAAACGATACCGCCCAATGGTTTTACCGGTTTTAGTCCATTGAAGTAACGGACCATTCCATACGCAATTCAATAAACTCCCATCGGGCGCTTGAGCCATCAACCCGTGGCTCTCACAGGTTGTTCCTTCAAGACGAACGGCTAGTTGAAGCTTGTCTGTTTTGAAAACACCTCGATTATCGACACCCAAGGGACGCCATTCCCAGACCCCGAGATTGCCGGGGCTACAGACATAAGCACGTGCCAAGGTTGCGATCGTCGTGAGCGGTGCGGCTGGTTTTTTGACGATACGGGTCTGGTAAGAATTCTGGGAGGCGCTACAGGCGATGAATTTGAGGTTGATATAGGTATCCACCGGATCGCCCCAGTTCATTGACTTGGCCACGGCCCGCCAGTAATTCTGGCCATCGCCACCATCTTCGATGGCGTACTTGCTGCACATCATCAGATTGCCGTTTTTGTCCCGTGCAATGGTACCGAGTGGCACGATTGCCATTTCACCTGTCACCGGGTCGGGGTTGGTGTTTTTCCAACTGGTGGGAGTGTTGTTGCACAGCGTATCGGGCTCGCGTATCACGCTCAGTGTGAGCGTGGCACCCGGTGCGCTGGGGCTATCCGGTCTGAAGCGAAGATCATGCTGCATGGTGTTGAGTTCGGGGTGGCCGGGAACTTCATCACGGTAAAGGAAGGCTGATGAGGTATCTTGATTGAACCACAGTGCCATCAACGGCGTGCCGGGTTGTAGATTGATGGGGCCAAAGCTGCCATTGCAGCGCTTGCCCGCCTTGAAATTTCGGGCGACGAGATCCGTATTGAGATTGAACTGCCATTTGCCCAAGGTGCCTTTGGCCGTTTGCTTAGGAAGGTTACCCGTCTTGTTGTAGATACCGCCGCCGGAGGCACCCATCATCCCTGCCAGCAGCCCAAGATCCAGGTCGCTGATCGCGGTCGGTTTGACGGTGAGTGAAGGAATGAAATCGGTGACGACAAGCGCGTAAAGCTCATTGGGTTTGGGCTGGAGCACCCGCGCACAAATCGTTTGGCCGTAAGCATTGACTGGGTCGTAATTGGAAGGCAGATAGCGTGTTTTCGAAACGGGACCCGTGGGTAGGCCGATGGGGGTGTTGCGCAGGGTGTCGACCGTGATGACGGCCGGAATGATCGGGGTTGCCACGGGCACGTTGTGCATATTGGCCTGGGTGAGGTCGATATAGTTATCTTTGATGTAGGCTTGCACAGCATCACCAAAAATTTTCATGTGTTGCGCCGTGGCGGCAAGACGTGTTTTTTGAAGATGGTTGTCAACGAGTGTGGCGGCTGCCGCAATGACCATCCCCATGATGCCGATGGAGAGCAGCATTTCGATCAGTGTGACACCGCGCTGAGTGTGCTGACCACGCTGGCTATGCGGGTTCTTGTGTTGTTGCAAGAGATTCCTGGGAGTATCAAAGGGCGGGCTCATGGGCGTGTCCTTAGTGTTGCTGTGGCGTCATCGGGGAGATTATTCATGATATCAATTACCGACAACGACGAGTGCGCCTACGGGGATAGGGGGAGGAAGCGTGAAAATGGCACCTTTAGAGTGGCCTTCCGGGTCTTTATTCATTCGATAAGCAGCAACCATCGTTCCATTACCTTGCTTGATGCCCATCATCAGGCTGTTACCGCGATATTTGAAAATGGCATCGACTACGCCGGGGGGGAGTTTTCGGGCGGGAATGCTGGAGAAAGTATACAGCCGTCCCGCTTCGAAATAGTGCGACCAGAGATTGGTCGGGAGCGGCGGGTCTGTTCGCATGACCTGATAACCCAGTGCGAAGTATCCCGTGGGACTCCCCATAAAGGGGGTTGCCAGGACGAGATTGGGAACGAATCCCTGGGCAGTCTGATAATTGTCATTCTGATAGGCGACCAGCGCATCCCGATAAGCCCAGAA
Source organism: uncultured Sterolibacterium sp. (assembly GCA_964437515.1). GTDB lineage: Bacteria > Pseudomonadota > Gammaproteobacteria > Burkholderiales > Rhodocyclaceae > Sterolibacterium. The sequence continues at coordinate 1,138 of CAYTHB010000064.1, read as the reverse complement.
ATTGGCTGCGTAGGCACTGGTTTGGGCATCGTTGAGTCTGGCAGTATCTTGCGGCTGTAGCCATGCCATCCAGATGGCGACGAGTGCCGCGCCTAGTGTGGCAAAGGCTAGGGGATACATCAGTCACTCCGGCCTTTCGTCATGAGCATCTGGTTCAGTTGCAGCATGACATCGTTTTCGATCTGGTCGAAGCGGCGTTGGCGTATGGTGTTGCGCACCCCTTTGGAACCAAATTCCTTGCCATCGTTTTCTCCGACCCACAGGAATTGCAAGCGTGGACGCTTGACCCCGTTGGCATCCGTTTCGAGGCGTTGATGCAGCACGGCGGTGAGGCCATTGGCGAGCAGACTGGCGACGTCTTCTGAGCTGCCTGCCGATGCGTTGGCAAGTGAATAAATCCGTTCGATCGCCATGGTGACGCTGGCGGCGTGAGTGGTGCAGATCACCAGACGACCATTGATCGAGGCGCGCAGGGCTTCGGTGGCCGATTCGCCATCTCGGACTTCGCCCAGAAAAATGACGGATGGACACCAACGTGCTGCTTTGCGGATTTCCGCACCGAAGCCCCCTTGTTCCACCCAGGTCTGGTAACAAATGCCATTACCATGATGACCTTCGAGTGGCATTTCGGGCGGGTCTTCGACGGTGATGCCGACACCGCCGTATTTACCTAGGCGTGCGGTGAGCAGACTGGATGCGGTGGTGGTTTTTCCCTGACCGAAAGCACCGGCAACGACGATGAGTCCTGTCAGGTCGGCAGTCATCAGTTTTTCGACTTGGCGTGGGTGTATACCCAAGACGCTGAGATCGGGAACACGCGGTGGAAAACGGCGCAGCACGTAGATGGTTTCCACGATGCTGACCAGCATGGAGACTCGATAGGACACACCATCGTCGCGCACCGTGAATTCGGAACGATGGGTGTTATTGAAGATTTCCTCGCATTTGGCGCGCAGACGTGCCAAGGGCTCGGCATATTCAGGCGGTGCCGGATGTGGGTCGACGGTATGCGGAATACCGGCAAAGAAATTTTGTCCTTCGCCCAGATAAATGGCAAAGAATTCGAGTTCGGGTAGTCTGGCCATTAACGTGAAATACAAAAATCAGAGTCGGGTTGAAGCTTTGAGCGTAGCGAACC
>CAYTHB010000063.1:0-16090 GCA_964437515.1 uncultured Sterolibacterium sp. | reverse complement strand
GCAAGCGACCTCACCGAAGTTGCCCACGAAAACCCAAGATCGCCAAGCCTCGCCGCCATCGGGCTTATAAGTGAACTGGGCATGAGGGGGGTTATTTTCGGGGCATTGCCCGCCAGGGTCGGGGTGGTACGGGGTTTGCTCAACACTGCCCTATCTCAACGAACCATTGGCTACTGCATGTGCCAATACGGCAATAGGCGACAAAACCATTTTGAAGAGCAATGAGATACACGGTCTGAATCAGATCAATCAAGTCAGCTAGATCACATAGCTGTCACTTCAATCCTATCGCCGCTTGCTATTTACCAGAAAGTTTCACGTTCAGGCGATGCGCTGATGCGATGGATGGAGATGTCCGCGCCGTTATGTTCTTCTTCGGCATCGAGACGGAGCCCCATGGTCTTTTTCAACAGACCATACACAAGCAGGCCGCCGCTAAAGGCAATCACGATCCCCAATAGCGTGCCAATCAACTGCGCCATAAAGCTCACACCGCCCGCGCCGCCCAGTGCCGGATTGCCGAAAATACCGACTGCAATACCGCCTAACGCACCACACAAACCGTGGAGTGGCCAAACGCCCAGCACATCGTCGATTTTCCAGCGGTTTTGCATCAGCGTAAACATATAAACGAATAGCCCGCCGGCCACGCTGCCGGTGATGAGCGCACCCAAGGGGTGCATCAAATCCGAACCCGCACAAATGGCGACCAGCCCTGCCAGCGGGCCGTTGTGTGCGAAACCGGGGTCGTTCTTGCCCGCAATCAAAGCGACCAATGTTCCACCAACCATCGCCATCAAGGAATTCATGGCGACGAGGCCGGAAATTTTGTCGAGCGTTTGCGCGCTCATCACATTGAAGCCAAACCAGCCTACGGTGAGTATCCACGCGCCCAATGCAAGAAACGGAATGCTGGACGGCGGATGTGCCGACATGCCACCATCCTTGTGATAACGCCCTCGCCGCGCACCCAGCATCAGCACCGCCGCCAAACCGATCCAGCCACCCACGGTGTGCACCACCACGGAACCGGCAAAGTCATGAAACTCCGCACCAAAAACGCTCTTGAGCCATGCTTGCACGCCGTAATTGTGATTCCACGCCATGCCTTCAAAGACGGGATAAATGAAGCCCACCAGCAGAAAAGTGGCAATCAGTTGCGGATGAAAACGGGCACGTTCGGCAATGCCGCCTGAAACAATGGCGGGAATCGCGGCAGCAAAAGTCAGCAGAAAGAAGAACTTGACCATTTCATAGCCGTTCTTCTGTCCCAGCACATCCGCTCCATGAAAAAAGTGAATGCCATACGCCAGCGTATAGCCGATGAAAAAATAGGCGATGGTCGACATGGCGAAATCCGCAAGGATTTTGACCAGCGCATTCACCTGATTCTTGCGCCGCACCGTGCCCAGTTCCAGAAAGGCAAATCCGGCGTGCATGGCCAGAATCATGATGCCACCCAGCAGAATGAATAGAACATCGCTGGCGTTTTTGAGATTTTCCATCGTGAGACTCCGCAAGATCAGATGGACAAGCTCAAAGCAGGTTTTATACCAGAATTATTTTTATTTTATTTCAATGACTTGAGCTGTTTTCATCCTCACAAAGCCCAAACCACGCTCACCAGATGAGTGCAGACAACGGGTATTGCGCACAGCTTTGGTGCAAACGTGAGTGAGAACGGCACAAGCATGGCGCGGAAGCATGACTTGTCATTGATTTTGTTTATCTCAAGAAAATCAATCTTCTAGCCAAACCACCCTTGTTTCCACGATAATAGCGGGCTTCGTCACGCGCCAAATCACGTCCTGAATGGACGAAGATTTTCCATGCCTACATCTACCTTTAGCGATTTCGAGCCGCCCATGTTCAATCAACTCACCAGTGCCATCCGCGCGCTTGCCATGGATGCCGTCCAAAAAGCCAACTCCGGTCATCCGGGTGCACCGATGGGCATGGCGGAAATCGCCGAAGTGCTGTGGAACCACCACCTGCGCCACAATCCGGCCAACCCGCAATGGGCAAACCGTGACCGCTTCGTGCTCTCCAACGGTCACGGCTCGATGCTGATTTACGCGCTGCTGCATCTGACCGGCTACGATCTTTCCATCGACGACCTGAAAGCCTTCCGCCAGCTGCACAGCAAGACCCCGGGGCATCCGGAATATGGCTACACGCCGGGCGTGGAAACCACCACCGGGCCGCTCGGGCAGGGCATCGCCAATGCCGTGGGCATGGCGATGGCAGAAAAGCTGCTCGCCGCCGAATTCAACCGCCCCGGCCATGCCATCGTCGATCATCGTACCTGGGTGTTCCTCGGCGATGGCTGCCTGATGGAAGGCATCAGCCACGAAGTTTGCTCACTGGCGGGCACCTGGGGGCTGGGCAAGCTCACCGCCTTCTGGGACGACAACGGCATTTCCATTGATGGCCATGTCGAAGGCTGGTTTACCGAAGACATTCCCCAACGCTTTGCATCCTATGGCTGGCATGTGATTCCCGGCGTGGATGGTCACGACCCGGAAGCACTGCACGCCGCGATTGAAGCCGCCAAAGCGGTCACCGACAAACCTTCGCTGATCTGCTGTCGCACGGTGATTGGTCAGGGTGCGCCCAACAAGGCGGGCACGCATGATGTGCATGGCGGGCCGCTGGGCGATGCGGAAATTGCCGCAACCCGCCCCAATATCAGCTGGGATCACGCGCCTTTTGAAATTCCGCAGGAAGTCTATCAAGGCTGGGATGCGCGCAAGAAAGGCGCGGCCTGGGAAGCCGGCTGGCAACAGCAATTCACGGCGTATGCTCAAGCACACCCTGAACTGGCTGCGGAATTCCAGCGGCGCATGAGCCACGCCCTGCCGAAAAACTGGGCAGAAGCCGCACAAAAAGCCCTTGCCGCGACGAATGACAAAGCGGAAACCGTGGCGACGCGCAAGGCATCGCAACTGGCGATCAACGCACTCGCGCCGACGCTGCCCGAATTCCTCGGCGGTTCCGCCGATCTGACCGGCTCGAACCTGACCAACTGGACAGGCTGCAAGCATGTGAGTGGCCGCGAAACGGGAAATTACATTTCTTACGGCGTGCGCGAATTCGGCATGGCGCACATCATGAACGGCATGGCTCTGCATGGCGGTTTTCTGCCGTTTGGTGGCACCTTCCTGATGTTCTCGGAATACCAGCGCAATGCCATCCGCATGTCAGCACTGATGAAGCAGCGCGTCATCTATGTGCTGTCGCATGACTCCATTGGCCTCGGTGAAGACGGTCCGACGCACCAGCCCATCGAGCAAATCGCCACGCTGCGGATGATTCCCAACATGAATGTCTGGCGACCCTGCGACACCGTGGAAACCATGGTGGCATGGGTGGCGGCCGTCGAGAAGCACGACGGTCCGACCTGCTTGGCTCTGTCGCGCCAGAATCTGCCTTTCGTGACCCGCGATGCGGCGCAGATTGCGGCGGTTGCACGCGGCGGCTATGTGCTGCGCGAAGCAGCGAACGGGAGCAAGGCCGCGCAAGCCGTCATCATCGCCACTGGTTCGGAAGTCGATCTGGCTTTGAAAGCGCAAGCGCAACTCAGCGAACAAGACGTGCAGGTGCGCGTGGTTTCCATGCCCAGCACGAATGTGTTCGACCGTCAGGATGCCGCCTACCGTGCTTCGGTATTGCCCGTGGGTGTGCCGCGCGTTGCCGTGGAAGCCGGGGTGACGGACGGCTGGTACAAATATGTGGGGCTAGAAGGCCGGGTCATTGGTGTGGATCGCTTTGGCGAATCCGCACCGGCGGGCGTGCTGTTCAAGGAATTCGGCGTGACGGCAGAGGCTGTCGTTGCTGCCGTGAAATCGGTTTTGTAATTCATTTGTCACATTTTTTCAGGAGAATCAGGTCATGGCTATCAAAGTGGGTATCAACGGTTTCGGGCGCATCGGTCGCATGGTATTTCGCGCGGCGGCACAGAACTTTTCCGACATCGAAATCGTCGGCATCAATGACCTGCTGGAACCAGATTACCTCGCCTACATGCTCAAGTACGATTCGGTGAATGGTCGCTTCAAAGGCACGGTGGCTGTCGAGGGCAACACGCTGGTCGTCAATGGCAAGAAAATCCGCCTGACCGCCGTGAAGGATCCCGCCGAACTCAAGTGGGATGAAATCGGCGCAGACATCGTCATCGAATCGACCGGTCTGTTCCTCGAAAAAGCCGGTGCAGAAAAGCATCTCAAGGCAGGCGCGAAAAAAGTCATCATGTCCGCCCCCTCGAAGGACGACACGCCGATGTTCGTTTATGGCGTGAATGACAAGACCTACGCCGGTCAAACCATCATCTCCAACGCCTCGTGCACCACCAACTGCCTCGCCCCCGTCGCCAAGGTGCTGAATGATACCTGGGGCATCAAGCGTGGCCTGATGACCACCGTGCATGCCGCCACGGCGACACAAAAGACTGTCGACGGCCCGTCCAACAAGGACTGGCGCGGCGGTCGGGGCATCCTCGAAAACATCATCCCCTCGTCCACCGGTGCTGCCAAGGCCGTTGGCGTGGTGATTCCCGAACTCAACAAGAAGCTCACCGGCATGTCCTTCCGTGTGCCGACTTCCGACGTTTCCGTGGTTGACCTCACCGTCGAACTCAACAAAGACGCGCCTTACAAGGACATCTGCGCGGCAATGAAGGCGGCTTCCGAAGGCGCGATGAAGGGTGTGCTGGGCTACACCGAAGACAAGGTGGTAGCGACCGACTTCCGTGGCGAGTCCTGCACCTCCGTATTCGATGCCGAAGCGGGCATCGCGCTGGATGGCACCTTCGTCAAGGTCGTCGCTTGGTATGACAACGAATGGGGCTACTCCAACAAGGTACTGGAAATGGTGCGTGTAATTTCCAAGTAATTCCCGATCGAAGGGCAACGCAACAGCAACACTCAGGCGTTGCCCTTCAGTTTTTCAGACTTCTTTTGCAATACCGCTGACCATGCAAGCCAACCGCTTTAACCGTCTCTCCGAGCTCGATCTACGCAACAAACGCGTATTCATCCGCGCTGACCTCAATGTGCCGCAGGATGATGCCGGACGGATTACCGAAGACACGCGCATCCGCGCTTCCATCCCCGCCATCGCGCTGGCACTGCAAGGCGGCGCGGCAGTGATGGTGACCTCGCATCTGGGTCGCCCCACCGAAGGCGAGCTGAAGCCTGAAGATTCACTGGCTCCCATTGCCAAACGCTTGGGCGAACTGATGGGCATTCAGGTGCGCTTGGTGCAAAACTGGCTGGAGGGCGTGCAGGTGCGGCCGGGCGAAGTGGTGTTACTGGAAAACTGCCGCGTCAACAAAGGCGAGAAAAAGAACGATGATGCACTGGCGCAAAAAATGGCGCAGCTATGCGACATCTATGTGAATGATGCTTTCGGCACGGCTCATCGCGCCGAAGCCACCACGCAGGGCATCGCCAAATACGCGCCTGTCGTGTGCGCAGGGCCCTTGCTGGCCGCCGAACTGGACGCGCTGGGCAAGGCACTGGGCGCACCGGCGCGCCCACTGGTGGCCATCGTGGCCGGTTCCAAAGTCTCGACCAAGCTCACCATCCTCGAAGCCTTGTCCGCCAAGGTCGATCAGCTGATCGTCGGCGGCGGCATCGCCAACACCTTCCTGCTGGCGGCGGGTTACAAAATCGGCAAATCGCTGGCCGAGGCCGATCTCGTCGATGCTGCCAAGGCGGTCATGGCCAAGGTCAAAGTGCCCTTGCCTACAGACGTGGTCTGCGCCAAGGAATTTTCCGCAACGGCCGCGGCCACAGTCAAGCAACTCAATGAAGTCGAGGACGACGACATGATCCTCGATGTCGGCCCGGACACCGCCAAAGTGCTGGCCGAACTGGCGCAAGCCGCCGGTACTATCGTCTGGAACGGCCCGGTCGGTGTCTTCGAGTACGACCAGTTTGGCCACGGCACAGAAACCCTGGCGCGCGCCATTGCGGCCTCCAAAGGTTACTCCATCGCTGGCGGCGGTGACACGCTGGCGGCCATTGCCAAATATGGCATCACCAAAGACATCAGCTACATTTCAACGGGAGGCGGTGCCTTCCTCGAATTCCTCGAAGGCAAGACGCTGCCTGCGGTTGAAATCCTCAGCCAGCGTGCCAAAAACTGATTTTTCCTTACTCTTGACTGCCTACATTCCACATGCAACGCGCCACTAAAATCGTCGCCACGCTTGGCCCCGCCTCTTCCGCCCCGGAAACCCTGTTGCGTCTCGTTCAGGCGGGTGTCGATGTGGTGCGTCTCAACTTCTCCCACGGCACGGCGGACGATCATCGCCAACGTGTCGAAAACTTGCGCGCCGCCATGCAAACCGCCGGACGTACCGTCGGCGTGATGGCGGATCTGCAAGGGCCGAAAATCCGCATCGGTAAATTTGCCGGGAGCAAGGTCGTCGTCAAAAATGGGCAAGTCTTCATCCTCGATACCCACTGCAAACTCGGCGATAGCGAACGCGTAGGGCTGGATTACCCCGAACTGATTGATGATGTCGTCGCTGGAGATATGCTTCTACTCGATGACGGACGCATCACCATGCAGGTGGAAAAAATCGCGGATGGCGAAATTCATTGCCGCGTGCAACATGGTGGCGAACTGTCGAACAACAAAGGCATCAACAAACAGGGCGGCGGTCTGTCTGCCCCGGCACTGACCGACAAAGACAAGGAAGACATCAAGATTGCGGCTAGTTTGAATGTCGATTATGTCGCCGTTTCCTTCCCGAAGTCGGGCGATGACATGCGTCAGGCGCGTGATCTACTCACCGCCGCCGGTTCGCATGCCTTGCTGATCGCCAAGATTGAACGTGTCGAGGCAATCGCCAATCTGGAAGACATCCTTCAAGCCACCGATGGTGCGATGGTGGCGCGCGGCGATCTGGCGGTCGAAATCGGCGATGCCGCCGTCCCGGCCAAGCAGAAGTTGATTATTCGCTCGGCACGCGCCATGAATAAATTCGTCATCACCGCCACGCAAATGATGGAGTCGATGATTCACAGCCCGGTGCCCACCCGCGCCGAGGTGTCCGACGTGGCGAACGCCGTGCTCGACGGTACGGATGCGGTGATGCTTTCGGCAGAAACCGCCTCGGGCGAATATCCCATCGACACGGTGGAAGCCATGGTGCGGATTTGTGTGGAAGCCGAAAAATCCCAGAAAAAATCCTTGGACAAGCACTTTCTCGACCGCGTGTTCACCCGCATCGACCAGTCCATCGCCATGACCGCCTTGTTTACCGCGCACCATCTGAAAGTCAAAGCCATTGCGACATTGACCGAATCCGGCTCCACCGCCTTATGGATGTCGCGGCTGGATAGCGGTGTGCCGATCTACGCGCTGACCACCAAGGTCAGCACCCGTCACAAGGTCAGCATTTTCCGCGGCGTTTATCCGCTGCTCACCCATTTGATCAGCCAGGATCGCGACGAACTGTTGCGCGAAGCCGAAGAAGAATTGCTGCGCGCCGGTGCGGTCGAACCAGGCGACCTGTTTGTCGCCACCATCGGCGAACCACTGGGGCAGCCGGGGGGCACCAATACGCTGAAGATCATCAAAGTGGGCGAGCACCGTCCCAATCACTGAAACACATTCACATAATCATTCCACTTCATTTTAGGAGACTCTCATGCCTCTCGTTTCCATGCGCCAGCTACTCGATCACGCCGCCGAAAACGGCTATGGTCTGCCCGCTTTCAACGTCAACAACATGGAACAAGTCTGGGCGATCATGGAAGCCGCCGACCAGATTGATGCGCCGGTGATCATGCAAGCCTCTGCCGGTGCACGCAAATACGCGGGCGAGCCTTTCCTGCGCCACCAGATTCTCGCCGCGCTGGAAGCCTATCCGCACATCCCCATCGTCATGCACCAGGATCACGGCCAAAGCCCGGCGGTGTGCATGGGCGCAATCCGCTCCGGCTTTTCCTCGGTGATGATGGACGGTTCGCTGGAAGCCGACGGCAAGACCGTGGCTTCGTATGAATACAACGTCGATGTCTCGAAAAAAGTTGTCGAATTTGCCCATGCCATCGGCGTTTCCGTCGAAGCCGAACTGGGTGTGCTCGGTTCGCTGGAAACCATGAAGGGCGACAAGGAAGACGGCCACGGCGCAGATGGCACGATGACACGTGAGCAACTACTCACTGACGTAAATCAGGCCGCCGATTTCGTCAAACGCACCAACTGCGACGCGCTGGCGATTGCCATCGGTACCTCGCATGGCGCATACAAATTCACCAAGAAGCCCACTGGCGACATTCTCGCCATCGACCGCATCGCCGAAATTCATGCCCGCCTACCCAATACCCATCTGGTGATGCACGGCTCCAGCTCAGTGCCGCAGGAACTACTCGCTGAAATCCGCGAGTTCGGTGGCGACATGAAAGAAACCTATGGCGTGCCGGTGGAAGAAATCGTCAAAGGCATCAAGCACGGCGTGCGTAAAGTAAATATCGACACCGACATCCGTCTGGCGATGACCGGCGCGATTCGTCGCTATTTTGCCGAAAACCCCTCCAAATTCGACCCGCGTGACTACCTCAAGCCCGCGCGTGAAGCCGCCAAGAAAATCTGTCTGGCGCGTTACGAAGCCTTTGGCTGTGCCGGCCGCGCTTCACAAATCAAACCGCTGTCGCTGGAAAAAATGGCGGATCGTTACAAGAGCGGTGAGCTCAACCAGATCGTCAAATAACTTTTACTGCACATCATCATGACTACGCCCCTGTTCGAATCGAAGATCACCAGCCTGCAACTGCTGGGCCGCGGCAAAGTGCGCGACATCTATGCAGTCAATGACGAGCAACTGCTGATCGTCACCAGCGACCGCCTCTCGGCTTTCGATGTGATCCTGCCCGATCCCATCCCCGGCAAAGGCGAAGTGCTGACTTCGGTGGCGAATTTCTGGTTCGGCAAGCTCTCCCACATCATTCCCAACCAGCTCACCGGCATCGATCCTGAATCGGTCGTCAAGACCGAAGAAGAACGCGCCCAGGTGCGCGGCCGTAGTCTGGTGGTGAAACGCCTCAAACCGCTGCCCATCGAAGCCGTGGTGCGCGGTTATCTGATCGGCTCGGGCTGGAAGGATTACCAGCAAACCGGCGCGGTCTGCGGTATCCAACTGGCCGCCGGGCTACAGCAGGCACAACAGTTGCCGGAACCCATCTTCACCCCCGCCACCAAAGCGGAAATCGGTGAGCACGACGAAAATATCGACTTCGCTACCATGGAAAAAATGGTCGGCAAGGAAATCGCCGCGCAAGTACGCGAAGTTTCCCTACGCCTCTACCGCGAAGCCGCTGCCCACGCCCGCGTGCGCGGCATCATCATTGCCGACACCAAATTCGAATTCGGTCTTGATGCCGCCGGCAAGCTCTACCTCATCGACGAAGCCCTGACCCCCGATTCCTCACGCTTCTGGCCAGCCGATCAATACCAGGTCGGCATCAGCCCGCCATCGTTCGACAAACAATTCGTGCGCGACTATCTGGAAACGCTGGACTGGAACAAACAGGCTCCCGGCCCCAAATTGCCCGAAGACATTCTGGCCAACACCACCGCCAAATACCGCGAGGCTTTGAGCCGGCTGACGGGGCAGGGTTAAGCATCAGCAATCACGCGGCATGACTCAGAACCTCTGCCGCGCTCCGAACCGATTACGCCGTGATTAACCGGTGAGCGAATTTCTGTTTGGTATTCACATGACGGACGGCCAGCGTAACTAACTGACCGTCCGCTTAACCGATTTGTTCCACCGCAGTCACTGAACATGGGCGGGAACTTCAACGACTCACTGATTGATACTCTTACTGTGAGCATCAGCCATCATTGCCGCATGGACATAGACATCCGGCGTGCATCCTTCTTCGCGCCCATCCATCGTTTCCCCGCCAGCCGCTTAATTAACCAATTTGCCAAATTAACTTGGCTGGTTATAATCTTTTCATGGAAAAGAGTGCGCCACATTGCAAATTGTCGGTCGTGAAAATGCTGGTCGAGTCTGGCCGGGTCAGAGCAACGGCAAGTGCTTTTAGTGGTGCGCGCGTCTTGGGCATCAACGATCTGGATGGAATGTGTGCTGTTGTGATGACACTGACTTCCGCGAATTTCTACAAAAGCATGACAACACATGCGGATCATCGTATTTGGCAGGACGTGTACCACACGCGAACGCTCAATGACGATGAGGTCTATTTGAAACTCACCGTCGTTGATGATGTGCTGATTGTTTCCTTTAACCTAGAAACCGTAGTTGGACGCCTTCGAGTGTGCATTTTGTGGGTTGTCTGGCAAGGCGCGATGAGGCGCATGGCCACTCCCTGCAACGAAGAGCAACGCGGGCAGACGGCCCACAAAATGTGCAATCGACGGCGTCCCCCAAGGGGATTTCCTGCGGGGCATAGCGATCTCACCCGCAAGGTGAAGTTGATCAATAACGAAAAACATACAGCATGACTAGCGGTTATGATGATGATAAGCGGTCAACTGCGGTTTCTAGGTTTAAGGAGCTATGACCATGAAATGTCCTGTTTGCGGTGCTGCGGAGCTCATCCATGACAGCCGCGATCTGCCTTACACCTACAAAGGGCAAACCACGGTCATTCCCGAAGTCACGGGTGAGTTTTGTCCTGCCTGTGATGAAGTTATTTTGAATCGGGAACATGGCGACCGCTATAGTGAATTGATCGGTGGTTTTCATCGCCAGGTCAATGCTGCTTTTGTCGACCCGGATTACATCGCCAGAGTGCGCAAAAAACTCGATCTCGACCAACGTCAGGCTGCAGAAATTTTTGGCGGCGGTGTCAATGCCTTCTCCCGTTACGAAAATGGCAAAACCAAGCCACCATTGGCCTTGGTCAAATTATTCAAACTCCTCGACCGTCACCCTGATCTGCTCAGTGAGCTGAAAACGGCCTAAAGCAGTGAATATTCACCCGACAATTAAGGTTTGATTGCGATGACCTTGTTGCGATGCCACGGTCATCTGAAGTCATCGAACAGGGCAGGAGTCCCCTGCACGATGCTGCGGAACAGTATGGTTCGCACTATAGTTGCATGTGAAGTATCATGTAACCACACATGCAACCAATGGGAGGCATCATGCCATCAATTCACGAATCAAAGGTAGCCCGGCACCGCGAGCGGATGCGCGCGGCGGGTCTGCGGCCTGTACAGTTTTGGGTGCCTGACACTCGCTCGCCCGAGTTCGCGGCGCAAGTGCGCAAGCAATGCCAAAGCCTAAAGGGCGACTCGGCTGAAGCCGAGGTTTTGCGCTTCACCGAAGATGCCGCATCGCACGTTGAGGGTTGGGAGTGATGCAGCGAGGCGACCTCGTGGCGGTTTCATTGCAAGGTGACTATGGCAAACCACAGCCAGCTCTGATCATTCAATCAGATCTCCTGGCTGACCTGGAAAGCGTTGTGCTGTGCCCAGTAACAAGCGACCTGCGCAATGCCGCGTTTCGCGTCACCGTGGAACCGAATCCAGCCAACGGGCTGCACGCACTATCGCAGGTCATGGTGGACAAACTCTCGACGCTACCGCGCACCAAAATCAGTGAACCGTTTGGCCGCCTCGACGATGAGCGAATGAAAGCAATAGATAGGGCGCTCCTGCTGGTCGTTGGCGTGATTTGACTCGGTGTCGCACCGGAATATTCGGCGGTGCCGACTTAAGTGGGCACCCCACCCATCCGCCCCTCAAGGGGCGGCTACTGATTGGTTCGCTACGCTCAAAGCTTCAACCCGACTCTGATTTTTGTATTTCACGTTAATAGACTTCCCAAACCTGCGAGTTCAGAATTCAGAATTCAAAATTCAGGCTTTTTGGCAGCCGACATTGCTGCCCTGATTTTCCTGCCAGCCTGGCTTGTACCCAATGGCCTCCACGTTTTACGGGCAATTCATCGTGGGTAGTGCGCAGCTTGCAATGCGATCTTCAAGCTCAAATCGAATCGCCATAATTTGTTCCTGCTTGTTCCAGTTTTTCGTCGACATATTGCTTTTGACGGTAAAACGAAACATACTCCAGACATGCTTGCCGACACTCACACCCAGCGCGTTCTTGAACTGGCCAGCCAGAAGGGGCTGCTGCGCGCCAGCGATCTGAACGCCATCGAAGCACCCCGGATCGTTCTGACGCGTCTGACCGCTGCAGGTCTGCTCGACAAGGTCGGACGCGGCCTCTACCGCCTGCCCAGTCATTCCGGATCGGAACATGAAAGCCTTGCAACCGTCGCCACGAGAGCACCACAAGCGGTGTTCTGCCTGCTGACCGCACTGCAGTTCCATGAACTGACCACACAACTTCCCCGGCAGATCTGGATCGCCATGCCGCGCGGCAGCCATGTGCCGCGCATCGACTACCCGCCGATCAAGATGGTACAGATGACGGGCAATGTCTATTCCGAAGGCATCGAAACGGTCGAGCGAGACGGCGTGAGGCTGCGCGTGTACAGCGTAGCCAAGACCGTGGCGGACTGCTTCAAGCATCGCAACAAGATCGGCCTGGACGTGGCACTGGAAGCACTCAAGGAGGCTCGCGCCAAGCGTCTCGCATCGGCAGACGATCTATGGCACTACGCGAAGCTGTGTCGCGTCGCCAACGTCATGCGTCCCTATCTGGAAGCCATCGAATGAGCTCGAATCAGGCTGCCTCCGTGCGCGCCCGCCTACTCAATATCGCAAAAGCGCAGGACTCGGATTTCAATCAGGTGCTGGTGCGCTTCGCGTTGGAGCGCATCCTCTATCGCCTGACCCAATCGCAGCACGCGGATCGCTTTCTGCTGAAAGGTGCGTTGCTGTTCACGCTCTGGTACGACATGCCACATCGAGCCACGCGCGATGCCGACCTGCTGAGTTTTGGCACGAGCGATCTGGAATCGGTCGTGCAGGGTCTTCCGTGAAGTTGCTGCCATCCCTGTGGATGACGGCATCGCATTCGACCCGGATTCCGTCACCGCCGAGGAAATTCGCAAGGAAGCGGGCTACGGCGGCGTGCGTGTGATCATCGCAGGCGAACTGGCCAAGGCACGTTGCAAGACGCAGATCGATGTCGGCTTCGGTGATGTCGTCACACCCGGCCCGGTGGATTCGGTCTATCCCGCAGCACAGGACAATGGATCAGGGATTTTGCCGAGTGCGTACTGTGGATAGGAATCCATCCATATCAATCAGCCATGCCTGCTGTGCAGCCGTGTATGTTTCATGGATTGGGGCGGGGACAACAAGCTGAACCCGCTCAATCTGCATTTCCTTCGTCTGGTTCTCACTGATGCGTGGCTCCAGTGTAATCAGGTGCTTATCTGGAATGCGTGCGGCCTCATTGAGTATCTGCCGCCACCGGTCCTTGCTAGTTGTTTTCGATGCAAGCATGGTCAACCGGGCAGGCGGAAAAGCGGAATCGTGGTAGTGCGATATGCCGGGGAAAATGAAATCCGGCTTCAGCCTGTTTTCAGTGACTCCAGTTCGGGTGTAGGTAATGCCATGAGCAGTAAATACCTGTTCCAGATGATTTTCAAGAGCACTACCTGCACGTGATTTGCGGCGCTGCAAGGCGCTCTGCATCAACTTGAGAAATGGTTCTGGATCGTCAACACCCACCTTGGTAAGGCAGCGCAATTTTTCACCAAGCAGACGTTTTTCCAGTGTGCGAACCAGATTTCTTCCTTGTCTCACTTACGCCAGCTATTCAGCGTGCGCTTTCATACGTTGGATTAGTTCTTCAATATTTCTGCCGAGCTTATCGTCAGCGGGATCATTCGTTTTTGTAAATGCATGAAACTCATGCCAGTTATGATCCAAGTCAGCGTTGTAGGAAGAAAAATGAAGGTCAGGCACTTCAATTTCCGTGGCTACAAAATAACTCTGATCAATCAGAAACTCATGCGCCAATTTTTCCGCCACTTCAGCAGAAATACCATTTGGGTTTGAAAACACAACCGCACCCCAATTTTTGTAATTACCTGCATCACGATACAAATATTCCATGCAAATATTCATGCTTAACCCTCAAAAATATGGTCGCGGTGGTAAGCCAAAAAATCAGGATTCGGCCTGAATTTTTCTGGCACGCTGATCTGCTTGCCATCGTATGCGAGTAAAGCAGAACGAAAAAATGGATCATCTACCTTCTCATGTTTTCGAGATACACGCACAGTCAAATCATCAGCTATGCAAATGATCCCAATATCAAAAGCTTTATCGTGCAGCATCGAAAGACACAGGCCATTCCTTGGATTCAGGCGGTTTTCCGCATTTGCACGCCACGGGACAATGTGGCTTGCCACGAGCAACTGTGGAATAGCCATCCCTGTTATGCAGCAACGAAACTGGTATGCACTGAGGACGGCGCGGCGGAAAAAAGCTTGGCCTATGCGGGCTGTCGAAGTGATTGGCTTGTCAATTCCTTCATAGTCCGTAGCGTCATCAACGATAGCTGCATCATCTGTGACTGTCATCGTCGCCCCGGGCGCTGAAAATTGACTAACAGCCTGCTGTGTTTCAATAGCGAACTGCTCCCAGTTAGACTGCATTTCTTCCCACATGGCACGGTCGGCAGCCGATGCGCCTTCCAACCCCTTCCTGCCTGTTCCGGTGATTGCAGGATCAAGGCTGGCGATATTGGTAAGTTTCATTGCCAGCGCTGATGGTGTCCGTCCAATTAACTCGGCATATCGAACAATCTCCGGGTTGCGATTGTGCATCTTCCCAAATGGCATGCGGCAATAAATGTGAAATGCTACCAGCAGTTGTTCGCGTGACCATCCT
Source organism: uncultured Sterolibacterium sp. (assembly GCA_964437515.1). Taxonomy (GTDB): domain Bacteria; phylum Pseudomonadota; class Gammaproteobacteria; order Burkholderiales; family Rhodocyclaceae; genus Sterolibacterium. The sequence goes on along the minus strand of CAYTHB010000063.1, from coordinate 1,292 downwards.
GTTCTAGTAGACATGCTCTATCTCCATAGCTTGCGTAGTCTGGCCAAAACTCAGGGCAGTCACTGGGCCTGTGCAAGAACCTCAGCGGCCCACTGATTGATGCTCTTGCCGTGAGCCTCAGCCATCATTGCCGCATGCGCATGGACATGCGGAGGCACTCGTAGCATCAGCTTGCCTGAAAAGGGTCTGTGTGGCTCGCGCCCTGTGGCTTCGCAATCTTTGATGTAGTGCTCAATGGCAGCATGAAAGTCTTCAGTGAGCTGAGCCACCGTTTCTCCATGAAACGTAATGGATTCAGGTACGCCAAGCACGTGTCCGAAAAAGATGTTGTCTGCGGAATCAAACTCGACTTTGGCGTTATAGCCGCGATAAGACATGACGTTTTTCATGGTGTCGCCTCAATAGATTCCAGAAAGTCACGGATGGCTTCAATTTGATACTTCTTGGCCTCTTTGCCGGGATGAGGGCGGTGCAAATACTGGCGCTTGCCTTTGAGTTCAAACGCTACCCGCGAACCCTCACCTTCTCGAACTGCTCCTCCCAAGGCTGCGATCAAAGCCTCTATCTCTGAGAAGACGATAGCGATTTTTGCTGTTATTTGCAATCAAAATCTGATAGCACTTTGCAAAACTAAAGGTCTAAAGAGTGATCCAATTTGTAACCGTCCAACCGCCCCACCTACCCACCCATCGGCAAATCAAAGAACATAGCCACCCCTCACCAAGGTGACCCCATGTACGCGAAGCCGATTCAAACACCCACACCACGCCGCCGCCCTCGGCAGCCCGCAGACACCCTACGCCGCGTTGCCCCCGCGCCTAATCGGCAACAACTCATCAATACGGCTATACGGTCAAACCGGGAGTTTCTCCAGCGTATCCTTGAGCCAGGCAAACGGCTCCAGCCCATTGAGGCGCGCCGTTGCCAGCAAACTCTGATTCACCGCCGCACGCTGACCGGCACGCTCCGAACCGGTAAACAACAGGCAAATGGGGACTAGGGTCAGGGCGGTTCTGTATTCGAGTGCACTTCTAGTTGCCGACGCCAGCGTCCGAAGGTTTTGTGATTGATTCCGTGCTGGGTGCAGTAGCCGATCTGGGTTTGCCCGCTTTGCTTCCACGCGTCATGATGCGCTTTCCAGTAGGCCTCTCCTTGCCGCTTCGCCATCTCCACTGCCTTTCGTGAAAAACATCAGTGTCGGTTTCTTTGGCTTGTTTGTGTAGGTGGAGGGGGTGGATTGTCAATCCAAAGCTGAAATGTCCTCTTCTCTGCAAAGCTAAAATGTCCGCTGC
>CAYTHB010000062.1:0-16232 GCA_964437515.1 uncultured Sterolibacterium sp. | reverse complement strand
CCTGCGCCTTCTCGGCCTTCCAGATTTCTTCGAGATCGGAATACTCCTTGTCGAGTTTGCCGATTTCCTCCTCGATCAGGGCCAGACGTTTTTTCGACGCCTCGTCCTTCTCCTTTTTTACCGCCTCGCGCTCGATCTTGAGCTGGATCAGACGACGTTCGAGTTTATCCATCGACTCCGGCTTGGAGTCGATTTCCATCTTGATGCGCGCCGCCGCCTCGTCGATCAGGTCAATCGCCTTGTCCGGCAGAAAACGGTCGGTGATATAGCGATGCGACAGTTCTGCCGCGGCGACAATGGCGGGATCGGTGATATCCACGCCATGATGCAGCTCATATTTTTCCTGCAGACCACGCAGAATGGCGATGGTCGATTCCACACTCGGCTCATCGACCAGCACCTTCTGAAAACGCCGTTCCAGCGCGGCATCCTTCTCGATGTATTTGCGGTACTCATCCAGCGTGGTCGCGCCGATGCAATGCAGCTCGCCGCGCGACAAGGCCGGTTTTAGCATATTGCCCGCATCCATCGCACCTTCCGCCTTGCCCGCGCCGACCATGGTGTGGATCTCGTCGATGAAGACGATGATGCGCCCTTCATCCTGGGCGATTTCCTTGAGCACCGACTTCAGACGCTCTTCGAATTCGCCACGATATTTCGCCCCCGCCAGCAGCGCCGCCATATCCAGCGACAGCACCTTCTTGCCCTTCAAGGATTCGGGCACTTCATCATTGATGATGCGCTGCGCCAGCCCTTCGACAATCGCTGTCTTGCCCACCCCCGGCTCACCGATCAGCACCGGATTATTCTTGGTACGCCGTTGCAGAATCTGAATGGCACGGCGGATTTCATCGTCGCGGCCGATCACCGGGTCGAGCTTGCCCAGCCGCGCCCGCTCGGTCAGATCCAGCGTGTATTTCTTCAACGCTTCGCGCTGCCCCTCGGCCTCCTGCGAGCCGACGTTCTGGCCGCCGCGCACCGCTTGCACTGCCTGTTCCAGCGCAGCCCGCGTCACGCCATGTTCCTTCATCAGCCGACCTGTATCACCTTTATCGCTAGCGAGTGCCAGCAGGAACATTTCCGAAGCGATGAACTGATCACCGGCCTTCTGCGCTTCCTTGTCGGTGAGGTTCAGCAAATTGGAAAGATCGCGCCCCACCGTCACTTCGCCGCCATGACCTTCCACCTTGGGCAAACGTTCCAGCGCCTTCTTCAACGCCGCCTTGAGCCCGGCCGCATTCGCGCCAGCACGCGCCAGCAAGGAAGACGTGCCACCATCCTCCTGCTCCAGCAAAGCCAGCAGCAAATGCTGTGGCTCGATGAACTGTTGATCGTTACCTATCGCAAGGCTCTGCGCCTCCGCCAAAGCCTGCTGGAATTTGGTGGTGAACTTGTCGTAACGCATGGTGTTTCGACTCCTGTAGAGATGGACATTGAAACAAACATGGGGATGGCATGGGCGAATTCAAGTCTCCGAAGCAGATTCTCAGCGCATACAAGCACCCCGCCTTGCCTCGCTGTGCCATACTGACAATACTCGGTATGCACAGGAGGCCACCATGGAAACCTCGGTCAATCTGGTAGAGCTACTCTCCGACCTCGTCGACGAAACCGCACTCGACAAGCCACTGGACTGGGAAGGGCTAAACTACGATGCGATGAAGATTGTCGCCATCACCCATACCATCGAACTGTTCAAAGACATGCCGCACACCCGCGAAACCTTGCAGTTGATGGCCACCATGGCTTATTTGTTCATTGAAAACACTCAACTCTGGACAGAAAACATGAGGTTGCAGCGCCAGCGTTAATGAGCGATGTGCTGCTATCATCCCCAAAATGAAGCCGCCACGCAGCCCTTGGGGTGAATTCCCGGATGTATTGATTCATGCCGAAGAAACGGCAGTCAAGCAGCATCCTGCCTACAAACAGGCGAAATCAGGTGATAGTGCGGCTGCCTCGACAACTGAGGAACAAACATGGACAAGAACTTGAACACTGGTGGCAAGAGCGATTCGGTCACGCCTTCGACGCGCTTACTGAATCAGAAGCTCGGTACCTCACCCGCACCGCGGATGCTGACACCGTCAGAAATCGAATTATTGCAGCAGAGCAAGCAGGAGATCGCTGACTATGTGCGCAGCAACAGCAGAGCCAAATTGGTCGCTGAATGTTGAGCGTTAATTGGCGACGATGACTGATCAAATACCTGATCGCATCCAAATTGAAGGAACCCAACACACATAGACCCAGCGCAGGTCGTCCTTCAACAACACACATGGAAAAACCGCACGATCTGCTGATTATCGGCGCAGGCATCAATGGCGCCGGAATCGCCCGCGACGCGGCGGGGCGTGGGCTTTCTGTGCTGCTCTGCGAGCAGGGCGACATTGCCGGAGCCACCTCCTCTGCCAGCAGCAAGATGATCCATGGCGGACTGCGCTATCTCGAACATTACGAATTTCGCCTGGTTGCCGAGGCACTCGCCGAGCGCGAGGTCATGCGCCGCATCGCACCGCACCTGACTCGCCCATTACGCATCGTCATGCCGCATGTCGCCACGCAACGCCCAGCGTGGATGATACGCATGGGGCTATGGCTTTATGACAGTCTCGGCCGCTTGCGCGAACGCACCACCTTACCGACATCCACCGTAGTCGATCTGCACCATAGCGATTGGGGCGCACCGTTGCTGGACGGCTACCGCAAAGGCTTCATCTATTCTGACCTACTCGACGACGATGCGCGCCTGACGCTGGCAACGGTGCGCGGCGCAACGCAGTTGGGTACGGAGATACGCCCGCGCACGCGTTGCATTGCGGCACAACGCGAGGGCACGAACTGGCAGGTCACACTGGAACATCAAGGGCAGCAACACCTTGTTCAGGCACGCGCACTCATCAATGCGGCGGGACCGTGGGTTGCAGACGTACTACATCAATGCCACCCGCAAAGCAGCACGCAATCTCCGGGGGTGCGCCTCATCAAGGGTAGCCACATCATCGTGCCGCGACTGTATACCGGCGAACACGGCTGGCTGTTGCAGAACGATGACCATCGGGTGATATTCATGTTGCCCTTTGAAGGGAAATACACCCTGATCGGCACGACCGAAATCAAACTCTCGCAAATCGAAAGCCAGCCCATCGCCAGCGCTGCGGAAATCGACTACCTATGCCGCGCGGTCGCCCGCTTCTTTCGTCACGCGCCGCAAGCTGCGGATGTGGTCTGGAGCTACGCCGGCATGCGGCCGTTGTATGACGATGGTCACGGCGATCCTGCCGCTGTCACGCGCGATTACACCTTTGTACTGGATGGCGACACCCATGAAACCGCGCCGCTGCTCTCGATCTTTGGCGGCAAGCTCACCACCCATCGTCGCTTGGCCGAAGCCGCGCTGGAAAAAATTCGCCCGTGGTTTCCGCATATGCGCGGCACGTGGACAGCTAGCCAGCCCTTGCCGGGCGGGGACTTTGCCGACTTCGCCACACTGCACGCCGAACTGTGCCATGCCCGCCCGCATCTCCCTGCCGACTGGTTGAAGTCGCTCGCTCAACGTCACGGCAGCCTCACAAGGGACGTACTCGGTGAGGCACAATTCCTGAACGATCTGGGAGAGAATTTTGGCGGCGGCCTCTACGAACGCGAAGTGCAGTATTTCATCCGTCACGAATGGGCACGCGCAGCCGAAGACATCCTCTGGCGACGCAGCAAAGCAGGGCTACACATGAGTGCTGCCGAACGCGCCCACTTCACTCACTGGTTTGCGGAAATGCATTGTTCAGAAGGTAAACCATGAAGCCCTATCTGCTCGCCCTCGATCAAGGCACGACCAGCTCGCGCGCCATTCTGTTCAATACTGAAGGGCAATTATGTGGTCAAGCCCAATGTGAATTCCGGCAGCATTTCCCGCAGCCCGGCTGGGTGGAACATGATGCCGAAGAAATCTGGCAAAGCCAGATCAGCGTCGCGCAAGATGTACTGAAAAAAACCGGCATTCCCGCCCAAGAGATTGCTGCCATCGGCATCACCAATCAACGTGAAACCTGCGTGCTCTGGGAGCGTGCCACTGGTCACCCTCTGGCGCGCGCCATTGTCTGGCAAGACAGACGCACCGCCCACTTATGCGAAAAGCTGCGCGCCGACGGCTTAGAACCCCTATTTCAACAGAAGACGGGCTTGCTACTGGATGCCTATTTCTCCGGCACCAAACTGAAGTGGTTGCTCGACCACCTCCCCGATGCGCGCCACCGCGCCCAACGCGGCGAACTGGCCTTCGGCACCATCGACAGCTGGCTGCTGTGGAACCTGACCGATGGCCAATGCCATATGACTGACGCCTCAAACGCCTCACGCACCCTGCTCTACAACCTGCACACGCACGAGTGGGACGATGAGCTGCTGCAACTGCTCGACATCCCCCGCGAGCTGCTGCCCGAAGTTCGTAGCAGCAGCGAAATTTACGCGACCACAGCCTCGCGCTGGCTGGGTGCGCCCATCCCCATCGCAGGCATGGCGGGCGACCAGCAGGCGGCGACCCTAGGGCAATCCTGCCTACACCCGGGCATGGCGAAAAATACTTATGGTACCGGCTGTTTTCTGCTCATGAATAGCGGCACAACGCCTACCCCCTCGCGGCATCAACTGCTCACCACCGTGGCATGGCAGATGAATGACACGACAAGCTACGCGCTGGAAGGCAGCGTGTTCATGGGCGGTGCCATCGTGCACTGGCTGCGTGATGGGCTGGGCATCCTCCAGCACGCCCATGAGGTCGAAGCACTCGCGGCCAGCGTGCCCGATAACGGCGGCGTGGTGATGGTACCGGCCTTTACCGGTCTGGGCGCACCCTACTGGCAACCGCATGCCCGCGCCAGCCTGCTGGGCATGAGCCGCGGCACGACCCGCGCCCACATCGCCCGCGCCGCACTGGAAGCCATCGCCTACCAATGTGCCGACGTGCTGACCGCCATGCAGGAAGATGCCGCGCTACGTCTGACTGAGCTGCGTGTCGATGGCGGGGCTGCACGCAATAATCTGCTGATGCAATTTCAGGCAGACATCCTCGATGTCAGTGTCGTGCGCCCGCACATCACCGAAACCACCGCACTGGGCGCTGCTTACCTCGCTGGGCTTGCCGTCGGCTTGATTCCATCCACGGCTGAACTCCACAGCCACTGGCAAGCCGAACGTCGCTTTGAGCCGCGCATGAGCGCAGCACAGCGCGAATCCCTGCTGCAACGCTGGCATCACGCGGTGCAGCACACGATCCAGACATCGCTGTAAATGCAAAGCATTCTCTATCCATGCCCCCCACAACTCAAATACAACGAATACAACAAACTACACGCTGAAGCCGTGGGCAATGCAACAATGATGGACTCCGCAAGGCATTTTGGGTATGCATCACTCAAAAAGAATGGCTTCAATTCGAGCCAAAACTTCGTCGATGATATGCTGCGGCACTGTTTCCTTGAGCCGAACATTCCGTACCTTCCAATCCAGCGATTTTAATTGATGGCAATGCACCGCACCTTGGGTGTCCGTGCCAGCCCCCAACAGGGTGACGACCGTTCCATAAGTACGAGCCGCAGCAGCGGCTCCCTGAGAAATTGGGCAGATCATCGCAAGTCCTTGCTGATTGAAGAGCTTTCCGCTCAAGACAAGACCGAAATGTCCCCCTTTCATCTCTCGACCCGAAGACGGATCGAAATCAAGATGAACGATGTCACCACGGTTCGGCGTGTAAGCCATTAGCCGTTCTCCAACCCAGCCGAAGGCATTTCATCCCAGCCTTCGACACACGGCAATCCTTGCGACATTTCTGCCATCAAATCGACCAATTTGTAACGTGGGCGGGTTGGGGCTTCTACGGTCATCTTCTTTCCAAGGAGATGGAGTTCGACCTGTGAGCCGTCGCTTAGACCGTTCTGGTCAATGAACACCTTGGGCACCGTCATCACAAGTGAGCCGCCCGCTTTGCGTAAGGTCTGAAGCATCATTGCCTCCTGTCGCTTGAAAGTTCTATTTTAGTAGAACTTTATGTTCTATTTAAGTAGAACATGTTTGCTGCGACTCAATATCACCATTGTGCAGTGCAGCGAAAGTGCTAGACTTGTCGTTTCAAACGCAATTTTCCGCTTCCATTCTGCAACTTTCTTTTTTAACTTCACCTCACAGGAGGGCAACATGAACACTGAACACCTGAGCGATCTGCAGCGCAAAAACATGGCCGTGGGCATGAAACTGGCACAACTGTCGATGGAAAACACCCAACGCATCGTCGAGTTACAAGTCGAACTCACCAAAAAACTGGTGCAAGACTGCATCGAAAGCGGGCAAGCGATGACCGCCGTGCGCGATCCACAGCAAGTGATTGCCCTGCAAACGCGCTATCTGCAAGACACCACGCAAACGCTGGTGGATGCTGCGCGCCAAATAGCCGAATGCGGCAATGCCTCGTGTGCCGAATTCGTCAAGCTGTGCTCGGAGCAATTCTCTGCAGGCAACAAAGATCTGCTGTCGTCCACGCAATCCATGCAGTCCCTGTTCAACGTCTGGCCGGGGCAAAACAACGCCACCGATATGCTGAATCAGGCGATGGGCGCGATGACCCAAGCTTTTGAGCAATTCACCCAGGCTTCGGCGATGACTTTTGTTGCGCCCGAGAAAAGCAGCACCAGCCGCACCACAGGCACGGCGAGTACTGCTGGAACGGGTACGCGCAAACGCTCCGCTGGCTGATATTCCCAGTTATCCCGTCACACCGGATGTCTTGATGCCGGTCGTTGCTCACTCAAGTCCGAGCAACGACCGGCATCCGTTTTTGCACTACCACTATTCTCGTCGTGCTACTTCTGCCAGCGTGCCGCCGCGCTGTCGTCGCTGTCGCGGGCATCGACCCAACGCCCCTCTTGCGCTCCCTGCCCACCGATTCCACCGCTTTCTTTTTTCCAGAACGGTGCACGGGTTTTCAGATAATCCATAATGAATTCGCAGGCGGCAAAAGCCTCGCCGCGGTGCGCGCTGGCGACCAGTACCAACACGATGCCATCGCCCGGCTCCAGTGGGCCATAACGATGGATGACGCGCACTTTTTGTAATGTCCAGCGTTGCCGAGCCTCAACGACGATTTCTTCCAGCGCGCGTTCCGTCATACCCGGATAATGTTCCAGCGTCATCTGGCTGACCCGATCGCCCGCATTCACATCGCGCACCAGCCCGACAAAACTCGCAATCGCACCGATGCTTTTGTCATTCGCGCTGAGTGCCGCAATTTCTGCGCCCACATCAAAGGCTTGCGCCTGTACGCTGACGGTTTCACTTGCCATATCAGCCTCCGGTCACGGGAGGAAAGAAGGCCACTTCATCACCATCGGTAATGGCCGCCTCTGCCCCGACCATTTTTTGATTGACCGCAAAGCGCAGACTTTTCGAGGTCACCAGTGCTTGCCACACCCCTTCGCGTGCCGCCAAATGCGTGCGTAATTCGGCCACGGTGTCCACCCCCGCAGGCAAAGAGAGCTCCTCCTGAGCGGTTCCCAAGGTCTCACGCAAGCTGGCGAAATAAAGTATGTTCAGGCTCATAATCAGTCGAAGACAAAAATTCAGTTTAGCAGTTCAGTCCACGGCAGAAACCTCACGGTATCGCCGCGTCGTATCGTCTGCCCCGGTGGGTTGTCGATCAGTCCATCAGCCCAATCGACCGAGGTCAGCACCCCTGAGCTTTGGTTCGGATAAAGCTCCAACGCCCCCTCTGCATCGTAACGTGCCCGCAAAAACTCGCGGCGCGCATCGGCGCGTGGCCAGTCAAAGGCCGCGGGCAAAGATAGCGCACGCGGTGGCACGCCCCAGTTTGACGCACCTTGCATTTTAAGTATGCAGCGGCGCACCAGCATGGCGAAGGTGACAAAACTGGCAACGGGATTGCCCGGCAAGCCGATGAAACATGTCGTCAGTTGCCCCGATGCATCGCGTAAGTGCCCAAACGCCAGTGGCTTGCCGGGTTTGATGGCGATTTTCCATAGGTTCAATTCGCCTTCGGACTCAACTGCCGCCTTGACATGATCTTCTTCCCCCACGGAAACCCCGCCCGTGGTCAGCACCAAGTCATAGCGCGTTGCTGCCTCACGCAACACCGCACGCGTCGTGGCGAGATCATCAGGCACACTACCCAGATCACCCATCTCACCCATTTCACATCCCAAGCGCGCCAGCAAGCCTTGCAGCATGAAATGATTGGTGTTGTAAATCGCGCCTGCGGGTAAATCCACCGGCGCGACTTGCCCGGGCATCAGTAATTCATTGCCTGTGGTCAGCAAGCCCACACGCAAGCGGCGATAAACCGGCAAGCGGGCAATCCCCACCGAAGCCGCCAGCCCGAGCTGGGACGCCGTCAGGCGCGTGCCAGCCGCCAATATTTGCGCGCCGCAACGGATGTCTTCGCCCGCCCGACGTATCCACTCGCCATGTTGAGGGATATGTTGGATACGCACCTGCTCACCCCCATGCAAGGGTTCGCAATGCTCCTGCATGACGATCGCGTCAGCACCTACGGGCACGGGAGCTCCGGTAAAAATTCGCGCAACCGTAGCGGCTTGCAATGATAGGCCGACACTGCCCGCCGGTATTCGTTGGCTCACGGGCAAACAGGTTCCTGCCGCCAGCACCTCAGCAACCCGCACAGCATAACCATCCATCGAGGAATTATCCTGTGCCGGCACATTGATGGCCGCGAACTGCGCCTCTGCCAGCACGCGCCCCAAGGTATCCTGCAGCGGCAGATACTCAATCCCGACGAGCGGAGTCACGCCATCGAGCAAACGCTGTAACGCGTCATCAAACGCCAGCAAGCTCATGCCAGACCCACCCGATCCAGGATGAATCTCGCAATCGCCGCGCTATCGTTGAGATCCAGCACCGGCAAAGGAGCTGTCAATGCCACATCGGTGGCAATCGCAATGATATTGGGATTTTCCGGATAGAGCAGTGCCTTGCCGTTCTCTGGCCGATGCACTTCGATCTTGGGGATCGCCGTGTATTTAAAGCCTTCCACCAGCACCAAATCACACGGTGCCATCAAGGACATCTGATGTTCCAGCGTCGGCTCGTCTTCATCGCGCAATTCATGCATCAGCACCCAACGCTTGCTGGAAACCAGAAACACCTCGCTGGCTCCGGCTTCGCGATGGCGGTATGAGTCCTTGCCGGGGCGATCCAGATCAAAACCGTGATGCGCGTGCTTGATCAGTGACACCCGCAGACCGTGTTCCACAAAGCGCGGAATCAGCTGCTCTATCAACGTCGTCTTGCCGGAATTGGAATAGCCGGCGAAACCAAATACTTTCATTTTGTCATTTCCATCTTGCGATATTATTCATGCGACCAAACTACGCCCCACCGTCATGACCGGTGCGAAGCCACCGCCGGGGGTTCTGAAATTGGTGGTTTGCCCTTGCCACAACCGCGCCGCAACCAGCTGCACGCGACCGTCATACACATAATTACGTAAATCCAGTTTGAGCGGCGCGGCAACACCCGCCACATTCAACTGCCGGGATGAAGGCGGTGCTAGCGCCTGCGCCACATAAGCCACACCACCGCCCAGTATCTCATCGAACACACGACGCGTCAGCTTGTCGCCACGATAAGCGGCCTTGGCTCCATAACCGCCCGCCGGCTTGAAAAACAGCTGCCGACGACGCGCCCAGAGTTCATCGGCACGCGCCCGTTCAACCAGCTCGGTGCGCGGAATACCCGCAGCCAAAATCGCGCGCACCTCAGCCGGCACCCCCCAGTCACGCAAAGCGGCCTCATCACACAAGGCCACCAGATTGCGCTTATCCGCATACAACGCATGCGCGTAAGGATGCGGCGTTATCACTGCCCCCGCACAGGTTTCCGCCCCCTCGCACTCCGCCAGCCATGCGGCACGTAAGGCCGCATTTTCCGGCGCATCCAGCGCAAAATCGGTGAGTCGGTTATACACCAGATCCAGCCGTTGCTCGGCCAGCCACAAGCTGTTGTCGCGCCACCTCAGATCACGCGGATCGGCAATGGTAGCCCGGATGCCATGACGTTCAAACAAACGCTGAAACAGCAGAAATTCAGGGTACAGATATTGCTGCGCGGGAGCGTCATCGACGATCGCAATATGTCGTAATGTGGCACGCTCCCCGCGCGCAGCCCGCCATTCCGCACGAAACATTTCCATAAACAGGTGCTCGGGATCATCGCCCTCCACCTGACCGGGCAATGCGACATTCACATTCTCGCAACAGGCACGATGGGCGCGTGCCAGCAAGGCATTCAGCAAACCACCGCCGGCATTGGTATTGATTTCTATCAGTTGCGGCCAGCCTTCGGCCTGAACCGGCAAATGAAAATCGTAACCAAGAAAAACACCGCGCGCCGGTGACGCATGCTGCGCTGAAAGCGGCGCCAAGGCCAGCACATGCGCGATATAAGCGGGCAAGGCCACCACGGATTCGACTGCCGCAATCAATGCGGCCATGCGTTCGATGTTGCATTCACTCACAAACACGGTTGAACCCGCAAACAGATGCGGGCGATCATCCGCGATCATGTCCAGCAAGGCCGCACCTTCCGCGCTGTGCCCCAATTCTTCACGCAGCAGTGCGCTATCCAGCGAGACACACTGGCAATCAAGATTCAGCTGTTCCGCCAGGGCGTGCCCATCAAGACGCACATTCGTCTGCGTGGCAGGGGAAAGCGATGTCTCATGCAGGGTCATGATCATTCAACAAGCGGGCTTGCGGTCGTCTCAGCCCGCTTTTCCTCGGTGGCAAAAAAATCCTGTACAGCCGCAATTTCCCGACTGCGGCGCATCGGCGGAAGCGATTGCCAGATCCGCCGACCGTATTGCTTGCCGATCAAACGCGGATCGCAAATCATCAGAACGCCGCGATCATGTTCGTCCCGAATCAATCGCCCCGCGCCTTGTTTCATGCTGATGACGGTGCGCGGCAACTGATAATCCATAAAAGGATTTTTGCCTGCCTTACGCATCTGTTCGATGCGCGCCGCGAGCACCGGGTCGTCGGGCGGGGCAAACGGCAGTTTGTCGATGACCACCAGCGACAGGGCTTCGCCACGCACATCCACGCCCTCCCAGAAACTCTGGCTTGCCACCAGTACCGCATTACCGGCACTCCTGAAGCGTTCCAGCAATTCCGCCTTGGCACCCTCACCTTGCAGCAACAGCGGATAGGTCAAACCATCATGCGCAAAACGTTCTTGCAACAAACCATGAATACGCCGCATGGCACGTAGCGAAGTGCACAAAATAAAAGCACGCCCACCTGCAGCCACCACGGCGGGATACGCGGCTTCGACAACTGCATCGGCGTAATCGGGATGATTGGGATCAGGCATACGGAGAGGTGCGTACAGCAAAGCGTGTGCCGCATAATCAAAAGGGCTGCCCCAATAGCCGGTCTCCACTTCCAGCAAGCCCAACTCGCCACAGTAATGCGAAAAATCCCGCCCCACGGCGAGTGTGGCGGAAGTAAAAATCCATGCGCGCGGCTGCCCCTCGATTTGACGACGAAAAATATCAGCCACATCCAGCGGCGTGAGATTCAGCGAAAGGGCGTGGCTATACACCTCGACCCAGCGTACTTGAGTAACATCTTCCGTTTCACGCCAATTCTTGAATCGCTGCTGAAGTTCCACGCACCGTTGCAAACAGTTTGCCAAACCTTCGGATCGCTCGGCCTGACTTTCCAGATGTTTGAGTAGCTCACTCAGTGCATCGCTCAAAATAGCAAGCGCACGTTGAAAATTCTGCTCATTGAGTAAACCACTGGCCGGCAGGCGCGCGTTTTCACCGGGCACAGCAAGACGCAAATCACGCGCTGCCTTATCCAATGCAGCAGCGCTCGTTTGTAGGGGAAGGTAATCTTTGGCTGAAGCGACGGCTTCCAATCGGATGTCCCGTGCCAAGTCGATCAGTTGGTTCGTGCCCAGATTCACACCAAAAAACAGGCCAGCCACTTCGGGCAACTGATGCGCCTCATCAAATACCACTGTATTACATGCGGGTAACAACTCGCCCAACCCCTCATCCCGTAACATGACATCTGCAAAAAACAGATGATGATTGACGACGACGACATCGGCTGCCAATGCCTCACGTCGTGCAGCGAGTACAAAACATTCATTGTGATGAGGACACTCCTGCCCCAAACAGTTTTCACGCGTCGAAGTAGCTGCAATCCATGCTGCGGAATCTTCTGGCACTGCGGATAACCGTCCCTTGTCCCCTGTTTTGGTGGTCTTGGCAAATCGGGCTATGGTACGGATATGTGCGGCTTCCTCGCGTGTCGGAAAACGACCATCGCTGACCGCACGTTCGAGATGGTAATGACACACATAATTGGCACGCCCTTTGAGCAAGGCGATGCTGACCGGCACGCCCAAGGCATCACGCACGGCTGGTAAATCCCGGTCAAACAACTGATCTTGCAAGGTCTTGGTGCCCGTTGAAACAATCACCTTGCCTCCTGACAACAAGGCCGGCACAAGATAGGCGAAGGTTTTTCCCGTACCGGTTCCAGCTTCAGCGACCAGCACGCGATTGCCTTGTATAGCAGCGGCAATACGCTCGGCCATTTCGACTTGCTGTGGTCGCGCACGATAACCCGGAATGGCACGCGACAAACGGCCATCCGCAGCAAAAGCCTCAAGAACAGGTGGGGATTCGGTCATGATGCTGAGAAAAAATGAACCTACGATGGTATCACGACATAAAACCTGCTGTTTTCGAACACCCCATTGAAACACTCGAAAAATTACTGAAAAATTTGTTGGATTACCTTACAAACAAATAAAATTTATGCTGATTTATGATTACAATTTGTTTGAAGATGTAATATTTTGTCACCATACCAACGGCTCCAAAGGAATGTTCATGCCTTATCAATCCCTGTTTTTTCGCATGCGACTGGTTCACTGGATCGGCATCGTTCTATTGATCGCCAATGCCATCTTCTTTACAGATAACCTGATCGGGCAAATCGTTCAATTCGTCGTGGCACTGGTCGTCTTCATCCATGATGTAGATGAAAAACGCTGGGGGGTTGTCGCCCTCAAGGATGTGTCAGGCTATCTTGAGTATTTTGGCAAACACGACCTTTCCAAGGTCTGTAACGTCAATACATCACTCAATGCCGAAATTCGTGGGGTCACCCACGTCATCGAAAACTTCCGGGGCACTGTGCAAGACTCGATCATCAAGATCAAGCTGGCTGCCGATGAAAACAGCCTTTTAGCCTCGCAACTGGACGAGTATTCAAAAAGTATTGGAAACAGTATCGACGAAACATCACAAATCGTCAGCAACACCACAACCAGTACCGAGAATATCCGCGCCAAGATACAGCTTTTGACGGATGAAGCAAGAATTGCTCGTGATGACATGCACGCCACGGCACAAGTGCTGGACAGCAGTTATGCCGAAGTGCTGGGCGTTTTGAGTAATGTAGACACCAGCGTGACACGAGGTGCAGCGTTAGCCGAGCGTTTTTCAGAACTTTCACAAAATGCCGAAGAAATCAAAGTGGTATTGCACTCGGTGTCTGAAATTGCGGATCAGACCAATCTCCTCGCCCTCAATGCAGCCATTGAAGCCGCTCGCGCAGGTGAGCAGGGGCGGGGCTTTGCCGTTGTTGCCGATGAAGTTCGCAAACTGGCAGAGCGCACCCAGAAAAGTCTGGGGGAAATCAATCGTACTGTCGTGGCCATTATTGATGGCATTTCTGAAACCAGCGGCCAGATGCATGAACAGGCCGATACCCTGAAGCCTTTGGCTGGGGTCTCCGCTCGCATCGAGGACATCATGTCGAAACGCAAGTCCTTGCTGGCAAGATCATCGGAATTTACAGATCACACAGCCAACGTATCCGAAGGCATCCATAACGACACGTCCATGGTTGTTTCACAAATAACACAGCTTGAGAAACTGTCTGAAATCAATACCCGCAACGTGGATGAGATTGCCAATGCCGTTCAGGCTTTACGCCAGATTACAGATAAATCCAATATGCTGCTGGGGCAATTCACGACATAAACCAACGCATACTCATCCATGTCACGATGGCGGCTTTCGCCATTGACGCAGAACCAACCACGCACCCAACATTCCGCCCAGATGGGCGAAATGCGCAACCCCTGACGATGTCCCCAGAACGCCCATTCCCAACTCCAGCAAGCCATACAGTGTGACAAAAAGCCATGCTGGCATGGGAATCGGCGGAATCAGCAAGACGATGATACGTCGTGGGAAAAATAGCCCGAACGCCAGCAGAATGCCAAAGACACCCGCCGATGCACCCACCGTTGGAACAGGCACGCTTCCCGTCATTTTCAGCACAAGCAACTGAGCCACGCCTCCCGTCACCACCGCTGCGAAATACAACTGGAAAAATCGGCGACGACCAAAAGCGGCTTCAATCTCGCCGCCAAACATGCCCAGCCCCAGCATGTTGAACAACAGATGGCTGAAACCTGCATGTAAAAACGCATAGCTCACTATCTGCCACGGCATGAAAGACGGCGCGTTTTCAAACCCGGGCATGGGCAAAGGCCAGAGCGCAAACCACTCGACAACGATGTTTCCAAGCCATCCCTGAACGAAAAATAGGGCGATGTTACACAGGATGAGCGTACGCGTCAGGGGTGGCAGTCGTGCGAACATGGTTCATGTTGAAAAGTGGCAATGATAGGATTCTGTTCTTCTCCACTGCTGACTGTCTAGTTCTGCCACCTTCATGCTTCACTCCACCCATGCCATTCGTTGGGATATTTTCTGTCATGTCGTCGACAATTATGGAGACATCGGCGTGTGCTGGCGGCTGGCTCGACAACTGGTGGCCGAGCATGGTGCGATTGTCCGTCTATGGGTCGATGATCTACCCAGTTTCCAGCCCTTGTGCCCCGAGCTGGATCTAAAAAGTTCAGAGCAAATACTGCACGGTGTTATCGTCCGACATTGGCTTGAATCATTCCCGATGCATCCGGCCGATGATATGGCCGATATCGTCATCGAAGCGTTCGCCTGTGAACTCCCCGAGGTTTATCTGCATGGGATGGCTTCCCGAAAAACGCGCCCCGTCTGGATCAACTTTGAATACCTGAGTGCAGAACAATGGGTGACGGAATGTCATGGTTTAGCCTCACCCCACCCAAGACTTCCCCTCAAAAAGTACTTCTTTTTCCCCGGTTTCACGTCCAATACGGGGGGGTTACTTCGCGAAAGCGGATTGATCCAGCGGCGTGATTGCTGGCAAGAAAATAAAGCAGCGACACGTCGTCATTTCAGCCTGCCAGAAGCCGCTCCGGATGAATTGCTTGTCTCGCTATTCTGTTACGACAACCCCGCCTTGCCTGCCTTGCTGGAGGCGTGGATACAAAGCGAAAACCCCGTGCGTTGCCTGATTCCTGAAGGCAAGATTCTGACGATGGTTTCCCATTACCTCGGTGCCCCTAACTTATTGCAAAAAACAGGAACGCCCTGCACACGGGGCGCATTGACGGTGCATCGCCTACCCTTCGTTCGTCAGGAAGATTACGATTTTCTGCTCTGGTCTTGCGATCTCAATTTTGTTCGGGGCGAAGATTCCTTGGTGCGCGCCCTCTGGTCAGGCAGACCGCTGGTCTGGCACATTTATCCGCAAGAGGATGCCGCCCATCTGACCAAACTATCGGCCTTTCTTGGGCAGTATGACCCGAATGCGGCATTGCCCACGCTGCATGAATTCTGGTCATGCTGGAATCAGGGACACGCCCGTGAAACAGACAGGAACATACAGGATGCATGGCACCGATACGCGACACAACACGCCGCCCATCGCACCCACGCCCAAGCCTATAGCCATCAGCTCGCCATACATCCCGACTTGACACGTCGTCTGGTCGATTTTTGCCAAAGCCTGTTATAATGTCGCACTTTTTATTTGACCCAGGCTTCATATCATGAAAACCGCACAAGAAATCCGCACCGGCAACGTCATCATGGTCGGTACCGACCCGATGGTGATCCTCAAAGCTGAATACAACAAATCCGGTCGAAACTCTGCCGTGGTCAAAATGAAAATGAAGAACCTGCTCACGGGCTCGGGGACGGAAACGGTATACAAGGCCGATGACAAATTTGAAATCGTCGTCCTCGACCGCAAGGAAGTCACCTATTCCTACTACGCTGAACCTTCTTA
>CAYTHB010000061.1:0-17045 GCA_964437515.1 uncultured Sterolibacterium sp. | reverse complement strand
GAAACCCCGCCTACGCCCCCTCAAGGGGCGGCTACTGATTGGCTCGCTACGCTCAAAGCTTCAACCCGACTCTGATTTTTGTATTTCACGCTTAAATTTCACAAGAGAAGAAAAAGGCCGACACCTTTTGAGTGTCGGCCACCTCTGGCTGCTGTAGCAGGAGAGGTTGGGGAGAGATCAGTGTTCAGATATCAGAACTGTTCTTCTTCCGTCGAGCCATGCAGTGCGGTCACCGACGACACACCGCCTTGGATCACGGTGGTCACGTCATCAAAGTAGCCCGTACCGACTTCCTGCTGGTGCGAAACGAAGGTGTAACCACGGTCACGCGCGGCAAACTCAGGCTCCTGCACTTTTTCAACATAGGCCGACATCCCACGCTTGGCGTAGTCCTGCGCCAGATCGTACATGTTGTACCACATCGAGTGGATACCCGCGAGGGTGATGAACTGATACTTGTAGCCCATCGCACCCAGCTCGCGCTGGAACTTGGCGATGGTCGCATCGTCGAGGTTCTTCTTCCAGTTGAAGGACGGTGAGCAGTTATAGGCGAGCAGCTTGCCGGGGAACTTGGCACGCACAGCTTCGGCAAACTTGCGGGCAAATTCCAGATCCGGCGTGCCGGTTTCGCACCACACCATGTCGGCATAGGGCGCGTAAGCCAGACCCCGACTGATTGCCTGCTCCAAACCCTTCTTGGTCTTGTAGAAGCCTTCGGGCGTACGCTCGCCGGTCACGAACGGCTGGTCATTGGCATCGACATCGGAGGTCAGCAGATCGGCGGCTTCGGCATCGGTGCGAGCAAGAATCACCGTCGGCACGCCCATCACGTCGGCTGCCAGACGGGCGGAAACCAGCTTTTGAACGGCTTCCTGCGAGGGCACCAGCACCTTACCGCCCATGTGGCCACACTTCTTGACGGAAGCCAGCTGGTCTTCGAAATGCACGCCACCCGCGCCCGAGCGGATCATCGCTTTCATCAGCTCAAAAGCGTTCAGCACGCCACCGAAACCGGCTTCAGCATCGGCAACGATAGGCGCAAAGTAATCGATATAACCCGCATCGCCCGGGTTGATGTTCTTCGCCCATTGAATTTCATCGGCGCGCTTGAACGAGTTGTTGATACGCTCGACGACCGTAGGAACCGAATCAACCGGATACAGTGACTGATCGGGATACATCGCAGCATAGCTATTATTATCCGCAGCAACTTGCCAGCCCGACAGGTAAATCGCCTTGATGCCCGCCTTGACCTGCTGCATCGCCTGACCACCCGTCAGCGCCCCAAGACAATTCACATAAGGCTCGTTATTGATGAGATTCCACAACTTTTCAGCGCCATTGCGCGCCAGCGTTTGTTCGGCAACGAGCGAACCGCGCAGACGAACGACATCCTCAGCACTATAAGGGCGCTTGATGCCCTTCCAGCGAGGATTTTCAGCCCAGTCTTTTTTCAGTTCAGCAACCTGTTGTTCACGTGTTTTCATGGTGTTTTATCCTTGTCTTTCATATCGTCAGCATTGAATGTGATGTTGGAAGCATCGCCGGTGCGCCTTGGGGGCGCACTGGGGCGATGTCCATCACGAGGCAGCCAGAGATCCGATCTGACGAACCAGCAAGATGGCAGGGTTGCGCCACCTTCGACGAACCCGGTGGCAACGGTTATCGCCACCCAGCGCGTGATAACGAAAGTATAAGACATATTTTGCATCGCAACATGCAAAACATGCGTTTGAAAGTGTTTTTTTATTCGTTAATATGCAGTTAGTTACACTTTGAATTTCACATTATGGGAACATATTCCCATATACGAAATCTAAACGATGCTGCACCGCGTTGTTGAAATCAAGCCAATGAAAACTGACTCACGATCACGCCATCTTCATCGGCATATAAATAATGCCCTGGCACAAATGTCACCCCCCCGAAGGTGACGGGAATATCAGCCTCACCTACATTTTTCTTGATGCTTTTGAGGGGATGTGTCGCCAACGCAAACACGCCCAGTGCCATGCCACCGATGGCGCGCGAGTCCCGGATGCAGCCATACACCACGATGCCCACCCAGCCATTTTTAACGGCAAGCTCAGCCAGTTGATCGCCCACCAGCGCACAACGCTGCGACCCACCCCCATCGATCACCAAAACCCGTCCCTGCCCCGGTTGAGACAAGGCGGTGCGTACCAAGGAGTTATCCTCGAACAATTTAAGTGTGCTGATGGCACCTCCAAAAGCCGCACGTCCCCCATACGACTGGAACATCGGTGCAACGACATGCAGCGTCCCCGCTTTCAACGCTGCTTCATTCGCATCCAGAAAATCAGCCGTTTGTATCAGCATCTCCATCTCCATCTCCATCTCCTGTTCAAGCCGTTTTCAAGCTCAGTCTCTGCGGCGCATCCGCAAAAGTACCCATACCGCGCCGGCTCCACCGCCTCTGCCGGAGGCCTGGCAATACGCCAGCACTTCGGGGCGATGAGCAAGCCAGCGACGAAGCATCGCTTTGAGCGCAGGTTCCTGCCCCGATGAACCTGGGCTTCGACCTTGTCCATGAATCACACTCACACAACGTAAACGGGCGAGCAAACACTGATCGATGAAAGCAATCAATCGATCGCGTGCCACATCGCGATCCAGTCCATGCAGATCAAGATGCGCCTCCACTTTCCAGCGTGCTTTTTCAAGATCGTCGAGTTGCTTTCGAGGCAAGCCCGGGCGTAACCAGCGAAAGGGCTCACCGACCCCGCATGGGGGCGACAACAGGGCAGAGCAAGGCTCCGGATTCAGCCAACTCGGTGGAACATGGAGGGCATCGCTTCCCGGCGAATGCACAATGGCAGGCGGTGGCGCAAGCTCGAGATTGGCGCGGCGCGAATTCGCTGGCAAGGGCACAGCATCCGACACCGCCTCACGGAACAAATCTCGCTCCTCCTGTGTCGGCCCATGAACCTCGCAAGACTTGCGCCGACGTGACATGAAAGTTGCTCCGCTCCGTTCAACTCTGGTTCGCGCTTGTCACGAACGCTGCTCAGGTCTTGCTCGCAGAAGAACAGAAGCGAAGCACGTCACACGCTTCAGGCGAGATGATCGAGATAACGCTCGGCATCCAGTGCCGCCTGACAGCCGGTCGCAGCACTGGTCACAGCCTGTTTGTAAATCTGATCCTGAACGTCTCCCGCCGCAAAAACGCCCGGAATGCTGGTCGACGTGGCATCGCCATGGCGCGAGCCTTGGGTGACGATGTAGCCCCCTTCCATTTCCAGTTGCCCTGCAAACAAATCGGTATTGGGTTTGTGGCCGATGGCGATGAATACGCCTTGCACGGCGATTTCTTCGGTCGTTTCGGTCTTGACGTTCTTCAGCCGCAAGCCCGTCACGCCGCTCTTGTCGCCCAAGATTTCATCCAGTGTGGTATTCCATTTAATTGTGATCTTGCCGGCCTTTTCTTTTTCGAAGAGTTTGTCCTGCATGATCTTTTCAGCACGGAATTTGTCGCGACGGTGGATGACCGTCACATGGCTGGCGATATTGGCAAGATAGAGCGCCTCTTCCACCGCCGTATTCCCCCCGCCCACCACGGCGACTCTCTGATTCTTGTAAAAGAAACCATCACAGGTCGCACACGCCGACACGCCCCGCCCCGAAAAAGCTTCTTCGGAAGGCAGACCGAGATATTGTGCCGAAGCGCCCGTAGCAATGATGAGCGCATCGCAGGTATAAGTACCGGAATCCCCCACCAGGGTCATCGGCTTTTCGGTCAATTTAGCCGTATGAATATGATCGAACACGATTTCAGTATTGAAACGTTCGGCATGTTTCTGAAAGCGCGCCATCAGTTCCGGCCCTTGTACGCCATCAGCATCTGCCGGCCAGTTATCGACTTCAGTCGTCGTCATCAGTTGTCCGCCTTGAGCCAGACCGGTAACCAGCAGAGGCTGAAGGTTGGCGCGTGCAGCATATACGGCAGCGGTATACCCGGCTGGGCCGGATCCAAGGATCAAAAGGCGACTATGACGCGTGCTCATATGAATGTCTCCGAAAAAATAATCTGACAGGCGATTATACTGGTCAGCAGTTGATATTCACCCCTGCTGAAAAGGTTCTGCATCCGCCTTTTCGTCGAGACTTCAATAAGGAATAAAAAAGAACCATGCGTTCCGCGATGCCCGTTTCCACGACTGCCTTGCGCACCCTACCGATTTTCGAGACGCTTGCTTTGGAGCGACTTGAAGAAATTGCCCGCTATGCCCGCTTGCAGCGCGTCACACGCAACACGGTCGTTGTTCATGCAGGGGACACGACAGACGATATTTTTGTCATTCTCACCGGCACACTGAAAGTGCAGATGAGTGACCAGGAAGGTCGTGAGGTCATCCTCTCGCAACTCGGCCACGGCGACATGTTTGGCGAAATGGGCGCGATTGACGATCATCCCCGTTCAGCGACCGTAGTCGCCACCAAAAACTGCGATCTGGTCGTCATCGAAAAAGAAGACTTCAAACGCTGCCTCGCCAGCAATTTCGATGTGGCCTTGTACATCATCCGCAGCCTGGTCAAACGCCTGCGCATGGCGGATCGCAAGATTGAAAGTCTCGCTCTGGTGGATGTCTTCGGACGTGTCGCACGCCTGCTCATGGATATGTCCGAAGAACAGGAAGGGCGTCGTGTCGTCACGCGGCGCATTACCCGTCAGGACATCGCAAAAACCATCGGTGCTTCACGTGAAATGGTCAGCCGCGTCATGCGCGATCTGCAACAGCAGGAACTCATCGAAGAAACCGAAGATGGCTGCATCTGGCTATGCGACAGTCTGGAAAAATCCGGGCTTGTTTCGAGTACTAATGAAAAATAGTCTCAAGACAGCAATCACTTTGAATACACATCAAAAGCATGAACCTCGCAGAATACATTGCCCAGCCCGCCTTATCCGGTGAAACCGGACAGGCACTACACCCCTTCCTCGACACCGAGGTTTATTTCAACAGATCACCGGAAAGCGCATCGTCACCCCTATCTCCCCTATCTCCCCTGTCTTCCAGTAAGGAGGTCGACTGGCCTCTGGAAGCGCGACGCATAGGGGAGCAAGTCATGCTGGTGTTTTACACCACCGCCACGCACCATCGACTGGAACAACCCTGCGCCTCCTTGCCGCTACGCGAGTGTCTTCAGATCAGTTTTGATTTTCCGGGAGCAGATGCCATTGCACTCGTGAACCCAGACATGAGCTGGAAATCCTTTCGTAAGGCAGACCTCGAAAAACTGCTCGGCCCGCAAGCGGGGGGCTATCGTTGAAGCCTTGATACTTTGAGACATGCCGCATTTCTCAAAGCCTGCCCTTCCATTCGCGCCGGTATAATCGACGGATGTTCGTAACCATCACCATCGACCCTGTCCGTCACAGATGCGCTGGAGCGCAATACCTTGACTGAAATCGCATCCCGGCAACCCCTGCCCGAAAAAATAGCCGCCCTGCTTCAGGAAGTGCGCTGGCTCGTGCTGGGTGTGTTGGCACTGTATCTGGTCATGATTCTGGGGGGCTATTCCTCTGCCGATCCGGGTTGGTCTCATGCCGCCGCACCCAATCACATCATGAATCCGGGAGGACGTATCGGCGCCTGGTTATCCGATCTGTTGCTGTATCTTTTTGGTCTTTCGGCTTGGTGGCTGGTCGTCTTTCTGATTTTTGCCATTTTTTGGGGCTATCACCGCTTGGACACCTTCATCCCAACCGTATCAGGACGGGATCGCCGTCCCTTTTTGATCGCCTTGACGGGCTTCGTCTTGCTGATGATCGGAAGCTGTGGCATCGAAGCCATGCGGTTTTATAGCCTGAAAACGCTGCTGCCACTCGCACCCGGCGGCATGTTCGGTCATGAAATTGGTCGTCTGGCAACGATTCAATTTGGTTTTAGCGGAGGAACGCTGATACTGATGGCCTTGTTCGCCACGGGGGTCAGCCTCTTTACGGGGCTTTCATGGCTCAGAATTTCTGAAAACATTGGCGCAGTACTGGAATTCGCACTACAAGGACTCCGGCAACTCTGGCGGACATGGCAAGACAGACGCATTGGACGCGATATCGCCCAGCAACGCGAAGTCGATGTCAAAGTTGAACGTAAAAAGATTGAGGAATTGCCCCCCCTAAAAATTGAAGCCTCTCCGCAAGAAATTCCTCGTGCCCCGAAAATCGAGCAACGCATCGAGAAAGAACGTCAGGCACCGCTGTTCTTCGATGCACCGGGGAGTGCGTTACCGCCACTGCACCTGCTCGATGAAGCCATCCACAATAGCGACGATCTACCCGATACCGAAACATTGGAATTCACCTCCCGCCTGATCGAACGCAAACTGGCTGATTTTGGTGTGACAGTGCAGGTGCTGGCTGCTTATCCGGGTCCGGTCGTCACCCGTTACGAAATCGAACCGGCAACGGGGGTCAAAGGCAGTCAGGTAGTCAATCTGGCGAAAGATCTGGCACGAGCACTATCGCTGGTCAGCGTGCGCGTTGTCGAAACGGTGCCTGGAAAATCCTGCATGGCACTGGAGCTACCCAATCCGAAACGTCAGACAGTCCGTTTAACCGAAATCATTGGCTCAAAGCCTTATCACGGTATGCATTCGCCGCTGGCTTTGGCACTGGGTAAAGACATCGGCGGACAACCCGTTGTCACGGATCTAGCCAAAATGCCGCATCTGCTGGTTGCAGGCACCACGGGTTCCGGAAAATCGGTGGGCATCAACGCCATGATTCTGTCCTTGCTCTACAAGTCCGAGCCCAAGGATGTGCGTCTGATTCTGGTGGATCCAAAAATGCTGGAACTCTCGATCTATGAAGGCATTCCACACCTGCTAGCGCCCGTCGTCACCGACATGACCAAGGCACACAATGCCTTGCACTGGTGCGTGGGTGAAATGGAAAAACGTTACAAACTGATGTCGGCGATGGGCGTGCGCAACCTCTCGGGTTACAACACCAAGATTCATGACGCCCAAAAAGCAGAAAAACTGATTCCCAATCCCTTCTCGCTCACCCCGGAAACCCCGGAACCCTTGACCGCCTTGCCTTATATCGTGGTCATCATCGACGAATTGGCCGATCTCATGATGGTGGTCGGCAAAAAAATCGAAGAACTGATCGCCCGACTCGCCCAGAAAGCGCGTGCCTCGGGCATCCATCTGGTGCTTGCCACGCAACGTCCCAGCGTGGATGTCATCACGGGGCTCATCAAGGCCAACATTCCGACACGCATTTCCTTTCAAGTCTCATCAAAAATCGATTCACGCACCATCCTCGATCAGATGGGGGCAGAAGCCTTGCTAGGGCAAGGTGACATGCTTTACCTGGCACCGGGGACGGGACTGCCGCAGCGGGTGCATTGCGCCTTTGTTGCCGATGACGAAGTTCATCGTGTTGTGGAATACCTGAAACAGGTCGGTGAGCCGGATTATGTGGAAGGTATTCTCGATACAGTGGCCACGGACGGAGACGGTGGCACCGGCGGCAGTCTGGACGCTGACGGAGGCGGAGAAGCAGACCCCATGTACGATCAAGCCGTTGAGGTCGTTTTGAAAACGCGCCGTCCCTCTATCTCACTGGTACAACGCCACCTGCGCATTGGCTACAACCGCGCGGCACGACTCATCGAACAAATGGAGCGGGCAGGCCTGGTCTCTGCCATGAATGGCGCGGGAAGTCGTGAAGTATTGGTGCCGGAACGTTCGGAATAAAAATGCGCCACACCCCTCACACCCCACTCATGAAGCTGGTTTCCAGCTTGTGTGTTTTCTGCACGCTTTGTACGCTCTGCCTCGTTAGTCCGTGGGCACAGGCGACCGGCTCCGAACAGTTTCAAACTTTCATCAGCAGCACCCATCGTGCACGCGCCAGCTTCAGCCAGACAGTCACCGCCAAATCAGGGCGCAAACCGCAGGCATCGCAAGGCACACTGGCATTCTCACGTCCCGGCCGATTCCGTTGGACTTACGATCAGCCCTACTATCAATTACTGGTGGGCGATGGCACGCGCTTATGGATCTTTGACCGTGATCTGAATCAGGTCACGATCAAAAAACTGGATCAAGCCTTAGGTGCCAGCCCTGCGGCGCTGCTGGCCGGAGACAATGCTTTGGACAAGAACTTCATCATTTCGGATGCAGGTAATGCCGATGGCCTTGAATACATTGAAGCCACCCCCAAAAACAAGGACGAAGGCAGCTTTGAACGAGTGCGTATCGGCATGGCGAACAATCTGCCAAAAATCATGGTGGTTCATGATAATTTCGGCCAAGTCACCACCTTGACCTTCAACCAGTTCGAACGCAATCCCTCGTTGGGCGCCAACCTGTTTTCATTCACCCCCCCCAAAGGCGCCGATGTCATTGGGGAATGATCTGCTGGAGAACAGGATGGTTTCGGTCGAGAAAACACGTATTCCACTCGCCGAGCGTTTGCGCCCGCAGCACCTGGACGAAATCATCGGCCAGCAACACCTGCTGGGCACCGGCAAACCTTTACGTCTGGCTTTTGAATCGCGAACCCCGCATTCGATGATCCTCTGGGGCCCGCCGGGGGTCGGCAAGACCACGCTGGCACGCCTGATGGCGCAAGTGTTTGAATCGGAATTCATTGCGCTGTCTGCTGTTTTTTCGGGCGTCAAGGATATTCGGGAGGCCATGCAGCAGGCAGAACTCAACCGGACGCATCATGGACGTTCAACCTTGCTGTTCGTCGACGAAGTTCATCGCTTCAACAAGGCGCAACAAGATGCTTTTCTGCCTTATGTCGAAGCAGGGGTCATCACCTTCATTGGTGCGACTACCGAAAATCCTTCGTTCGAACTGAACTCGGCACTGCTTTCACGCGCAGCGGTTTATGTCCTGAAAAGCCTTTCTGATGAAGAGCTCGATCAACTCATCGATCGTGCTGCCGCCCTCATACCCGAAGGCATCTCGTTCGAAGCCGAAGCCCGCCAGCGACTCATCGGTCATGCCGATGGCGATGCCCGCCGCTTGCTCAATGCACTGGAGCAACTTCATACAGCAGCGCAGACGACCGGCATCACCCACATCGATACAGGCTTCATGGAAAACACCCTTGCCAGCGATTTGCGTCGCTTCGACAAGGGAGGAGACAGCTTTTACGACCAGATTTCAGCACTCCATAAATCCGTGCGCGGCTCCAATCCAGATGCTGCCCTCTACTGGCTGGTTCGTATGCTGGATGGCGGTGCAGATCCGCGCTATCTGGGGCGAAGGCTCCTGCGCATGGCGAGTGAGGATATCGGACTGGCCGACCCGCGTGCCCTGCAAATCACCCTCAATGCCTGCGATGTCTATGAACGGCTAGGCACTCCCGAAGGGGAACTTGCTTTGGCTCAAGCCACGGTTTTTCTCGCTGTGGCACCCAAATCGAATGCGACTTACGTCGCGTATAATGCAGCCCGCGCTTTTGTAGCACGAGACGCCTCACGACCTGTGCCCGATCATTTGCGTAATGCGCCCACCCGGCTCATGAAAGAAATGGGGCTAGGTCGCCAGTATCGCTACGCGCACGACGAACCGGAAGCCTATGCCGCCGATGAAAATTATTTTCCCGAAGGCATGAAAGCGCCCGACTGGTATCAACCCACCCCTCGTGGTCTGGAACAGAAAATTACTGAAAAACTGGCTCGTCTGCGCGAACTGGATCGCGCCGCTCGCCAGACCAAGAAAAACTGACAGGATTTCATCATGCTTGATATTCAACATTTGCGAACTCAACTCGACCAGGTCACCGCACGCCTGGCCACGCGCGGTGTCACACTGGATTCAACCACCTTTCAGGCACTGGAAGATGAGCGCAAGCAATTACAGACACGCACACAGGAATTGCAGGCTCGTCGCAATGCCCTGTCGAAACAGATTGGACAACTCAAATCCAAAGGTGAAGATGTCACCGCTGTCATGGCCGAAGTCGCTGGCTTGGGGGACGCATTGAAAGCCGACGAGGAGAGTCTTGCCGCCTTACTCGTTCGCTTCAATGCCTTTGTCGCCCTCATCCCCAATCTGCCGCACGAAAGCGTCCCCGTGGGACGTGATGAAACAGCCAACGTCGAAGTGCTGCGCTGGGGAACACCCAAAACTTTCGACTTCCCGGTCAAGGATCATGTTGAGATTGGTGAAAACTTGGGAGGACTCGATTTCGAGACGGCCACCAAAATTTCCGGCAGTCGCTTTTCGCTCATGAAAGGGCAGATTGCCCGCCTGCATCGTGCTTTGGCTCAATTCATGCTGGACACCCATACGGGCGCACATGCTTATACCGAAATTTACGCCCCTTACTTGGTCAATCCCGACAGCATGTTCGGCACGGGGCAACTCCCCAAGTTCGAAGAAGACCTATTTCAAGTGCCGCGCAGCGATGGCAGCAAGCTCTACCTGATTCCCACGGCTGAAGTGCCTGTCACCAACATCGTGCGCGACGAAATCCTTGCGGCAGAACAGCTTCCCTTGAAATTTGTGTGCCACACGCCCTGCTTTCGTTCAGAAGCGGGCTCCTACGGACGTGATACGCGAGGCATGATTCGTCAGCATCAATTTGACAAGGTCGAACTGGTTCAGATCGTTCATCCGGAAAAATCCTGGCAGGCACTGGAAGAGCTCACGCACCACGCAGAAACGATATTGCAGAAGCTGGAATTGCCGTATCGCAAGATGGCTTTGTGTACAGGCGACATGGGTTTTTCTGCCGCCAAGACCTATGACCTCGAAGTCTGGCTCCCCGCACAAAATACCTATCGCGAAATTTCATCCTGTTCGAACTTCGAATCTTTTCAGGCGCGCCGCATGCAGGCACGTTATCGCAACGAAAAGAACAAACCCGAACTCGTTCACACCCTGAACGGCTCTGGCCTTGCCATCGGTCGAACGCTGGTTGCCGTGCTGGAAAACTATCAGCAGGCCGATGGGAGCATCAGCATCCCAACGGTACTGCGCCCTTACATGGCAGGCGCAGAAACCATCGGTATCAGTGCGTTGTAGTCGATACCCAAGCCTGAGCCTGAGCCAGACTCAACCGGGACTGCTGCTGCGATCTGCAACCCGGTGACACTGGCTGCCACAGGAATAGAGGTTACTGTATTGCCTTTATTTTCTCGTCGATACGTTTGTTGCGTCTTGGCCAACGCAGGTGATGGCGTAGCCGAAGGAAGGGACGACGGCTGACGATGAGCCCATTTGTTCGGCGTCCATTTCGTCGTCAGCAGTCCTTTTGCTCCATTCGCTCCACGTGCTCCATTCGTCTCATGCTTGGCTGCAATAGTGTTGAGCTTTTCCCCAGCAGACGCAGATGCCAGTTGTACAGGCAATTCGAATCGCGCCAGAATGTCATAAAACTTGCGAATATTCTCCACCATGATGACCGCCTCGCCTCCACGGGCGCGCCCACTCTTCAAGCGACGGTAATACTCTTCACGCGCCATCAAGGGTAATACAGCCTTCATCTCATACCATGACGTGTTATCACGTTTGAGTGTCTTGGCGATGGCCCGAGCACCGTTCATGTGCCCCTGTCCCAGATTGTAGGCAGCAATCCCCATCCAGGTGCGGTCAGGCTGGGGAATATCATTGGGCAGATCATCGATGAGATCCGACAGATACCTCGCCCCAGCGAGAATGCTCTGCCGCGCATCCAGACGATTCGTGACCTTGAGCCGATCCGCCGTCTCTTCCGTCAGCATCATGATGCCACGCACATTGGTCGGTGAAGTGGCCAGCGGATTCCACATCGACTCCTGATAGGCTACAGCGGCCAGCAACCGCCAGTCGATTCCGGTGTTATTTTGTGCCGTAATAAAATCCTGCCGTAACCGTGGCAACGTCGTATCGACGCGCTCCAGAAAGCTGGCAATCGAATACGAATCCAGTCGATGGATATGTCCAAAATATCGATCATCCAAACGCGCCAACGAACCATCCTGACGAATGCGTGCAATGAATTGCTGGGCCTTATCGAATAACGCTTGAGAGCCCTCTTCCGGAAAGGCCCAAGCAAAACGAACCCGCCCTTCCAAAGGCTGCGCTATCTGAATATCGGGATAAAAATTCGATGCAATATCAAAACTCAAACGATCGGTCGCTGCCAGCTCGCTTTTGCGCTCGCTGACTCGTTCAAGTAGCTCGATTTCATTCATGCCATGCTGCCCGGACAAGGTGAAATGCAATCCTGAACGCAAGGGAGCCGTTCGGATTTCAGCAGCCTGGGCGTCACCCACCCCGAGGCTCACGTTGACAGCCGCATTCTGCACATTCAATGCGTTCAACTCCAGCGCCTGCGGTGAGCCTTCGAGAACCTCGATCTGGTGACCTTCCAACTCATCGAGTTCATCGATGGAAAGCGCAGCAGCAGACTGTACAAGCACCTGCGGCGACTCTCGCAAGGGAGCGGTATATCGAATGCCGTCGAGATGTTCAAGCACCGTGGCCGAAGCCGCAAAATGTGCTTTACCTTCGCGCAGCAACTCAATCAGCTCGTCGTGATCATGTACACGGATCACGCGCACCTTGAAGCCCAATTCTTGCGCAAAGGTATTGATCAGATCGCGTTCGAACCCGGCATCTTCCCCTTGAAGGAATGCCGGCGTATCGCGCACAGCCACGACCAGTTCGTCACGCGGCAATGACTCACTGATGCGTGTGCAGGCGGTACTGCCCAGCAACACGCCCAACAACCCTAGCAAGCAAACAATGAAACTGAAACCGTACACGCGACGCATGGGCGGCCTCCCTGAAAATCCGGAATGGGCATCGCAGACAGTGGGCTGACGAAAGGAACCCCCAACATTGCATTGGGGCGCTGCATCATCACATACCTGTCCGGCTTACAAAGCCGTTCCGACCATCAATCAACAAAAACGCGGTCGCAGAAGAGCCGATGGATATGGCGCGATGTAAAGAACCTGATAATGACGAGGTACATCAGCGCAAGCGACCGGACGACCGCACGTTGTGCACACTTATTGCCTGCTGTGTGCCACATCAATGCAATGTGCCTTACTGCGAATGCTCAATCATCAACCCGACGATGGCAAAACGAGCCGGGGTAAATATTGGCACTGCACAAGGCCATAGAAATGAAATGAGCCATGAAGAGGACGCATTTTAACAGACCCGATACCCTCATCCGTTTTTCAAGGCACCCATTTCGGGGTGTCTTACGAATCAAAGTGTTTCAAAAAAACAACAGCCTATCCATGTGCCACTATTCATCTGAGTAGGCAGAAGCCCCAAAACACGGGGTCAAAGCGCAAAAAAACACCTTGTTTCAACTTCAAATAAATCGATACGATTACTGCATTTTTAATTTTCGACTGATATAATTTTTGGCTGACTGATGTCACAACCAGTCCAGAAATGCTCTTCTGTAACCCTTTCTGTAACCCCCTGTACCTTGCATTACTCTCGATCGATAAAGGAAATAAAATGAAGCACTCTCTCCTCGTTGCCGCTCTGCTCGCTCTGTCCGTTGCTGCTTGCAGCAAGCCCGCTCCCGCTCCCGAAGCTGCTCCCGCAGCACCCGCTGCTCCGGCTGCTGACGCTGCCGCTCCGGCCGCTCCGGCTGCTCCGGCTGCCCCGGCTGCTGACGCTGCCGCTCCGGCTGCTCCGGCTGCCCCGGCTGCTGACGCTGCTGCCAAGCCCGCTGAAGAAGCCAAGCACTAATATAGTGTGATGGTGCGATAAGTACGCAAGTACAAACGCACCGCTTCCCTGCAAAAAAGCCAGCCTAACGGCTGGCTTTTTTGTTGCCTGCGTTAACAGTTAACATTTTGTAACGCAGGGGCTATCTACGGTCATCAAACTCTACTTCAACTGTTCAAGCAGCAAGCCCAGAATCTTGCGCCCCGTTGCTGAACTATCGATCTTGCCGTCATGGCTCTGTACCTGCACGATGGTGCTGGTATCACCCGAACCCGTGACCACGACGCGCATCTGAGCCGCTTGACGTGCATCCGTCTTATCGCTCCGCCAGAAAGCCAGCTTGTCGAGGAAACCTTTTTCTCCCTTTTTCTTGCTGGCATCGACATCCGGATCGACATAACGAACGTAGTAAATTCCCTTGATGCGATCACGATCTTCCACCGTGAAATTCACACGGTCCAGAGCCAGCCCGACACGACGCCAGGTGCGATCAAAGGGTTCCTGAACGGCCAACTGACTGAGACCGCCAGCATCCTGTTGAAGACGTGCACGCACATCCTGCTTCTGTTCGCTGGCCAACAGCGTTTTGGCGCGATCGGCATCCACACCCAAACGAACCAGAAGACGTTGCAACATTTCGGCTTCGAGTTCGGGATCCGCTGCGCGTGGTTGCCAGCGTGTTTCGCTACGCCCCTCATTGGTATACACCTCGACCATGCCACGATGGCTGATGTAAATCTCGGTCGTTCCGGGCGTACTGCCCTTTTCAAGACGCGCACGGAACTTGTCTCGTTCTGACGTGGAATACATGAAATCCAGCGCCTTGCCGATGGTTCCCCGGATAATATCTTGGGGCAGCTTGGCGCGATTCTCATTCCAGTCGGTTTCCATGATGCCCGCTTCAGGCATTTCAAGAGACAAGGTAAAGCCGATGTTTTGCCAGAAATCCTTGACGACAGGCCAGAGTTTGTCCGGCGTACCCTCTACGACCAACCAGCGCTGCGTACCGTCACGTTCGACACGCAACTTGTCGGATTGCGTGGCCGCCTCCGGCAAACCCACACGAGCCAGAGTGGTGCGATCATTACTATAGGAAGAAAAAGTTTCCGTTCCCTTACCGCCCCCATCCGGAATGGCGTAACGCTCATCGCGGCTAGGCGTCGTCAAGTCAGGCGGGATTTCCAACGAAGGTAAACGACCCGACGACTTGTAATCAATTTTTTTGGACTCCAACAGGGAGCCAGAGCAGCCTGTCAGAGTAAACGTAGTCAAAACGAGCGACGACAACAGCAAATTGCGTTTCATGCGTGCCTCGAAATAGTCAGGGAGTCAGAAAGATAAATCAAACCGCAATACCGGCTTCAGCAAGCGCGGCACGCAGACGGTCGTGATATTCGGTTGCAAACGGCGTGAGTGGCAGACGCAGTCCATCCGTCATTTTACCCATGCGCGCCAATGCCCATTTGACGGGAATCGGGTTCGCTTCCAGAAACAGGTTGCGATGCAAGCCCAGCAAACGGAAGTTGATCTCGCGTGCCCGTCTGAGTTCCCCTGCCAGACCTGCCGCGCACATTTCACTCATCAACCGGGGAGCGACGTTGGCAGTCACCGAAATCGTGCCATGCGCCCCTAACAAAATCAGTGCCAATGCGGTTGCATCGTCGCCGCTGTAAATGGCAAAGCCTCGCGGCGCGCGCTTGATGAGGTCGCTACCGCGCTCCACATTGCCCGTGGCATCCTTGATGCCGATGACTCCCGACACCTGTGCCAGGCGCAAAGCCGTGTCATTGCTCATGTCGCACCCGGTGCGCCCCGGCACGTTGTACAAAATCATCGGCAAATCGACGGCTTCCGCCACGGCTTTGAAGTGACGATACAAACCTTCTTGCGTCGGCTTGTTGTAATAAGGCACGACCGACAGATGCGCCGCCGCGCCGACCTTCTTGGCAAACTGCGCCAACTCGATGGCCTCTGCCGTCGAATTCGCGCCTGTTCCGGCAATCACCGGCACGCGCCCCGCGGCTTGTTCCACGGCCGCTTGAATAATCAGGCAATGTTCATCCACATCGACTGTCGGCGACTCACCTGTCGTCCCCACCATGACCAACGCATTCGAGCCTTCACTGACATGCCAGTCGATAAAGGCACGCAAACGCGGCAGATCGAGGCTACCGTCCTCAAGCATGGGCGTGGCAATCGCGGGAATGGAACCTGTAATCATGACGTGCGACTCTGAAAAAACGGCAATTTTACTCGAAAGTGCCTACAAATCGGCCAGAACCTTGATATGTGCTGCCACGCTGCGCCCCAATGCGGAAAGTGCATAACCGCCTTCCAGCATCGAAACGATACGACCTGCCGTCGCACTACTGGCACGCGCCAGGTTCAAGAGTTCGCCAGTCACCCACGCATAATCTTCTTCGACGAACCCTAACGAAGCCATGTCATCCTCACGATGTGCATCAAAACCGGCGGAAATGCAGATTAGCTCGGGGTCAAATGCCCGCAGACGCGGTAGCCATTGCTCCGTCACCATCTGACGAAACGCATCGCCGCGTGTGCCTGCAGGTAGCGGCACATTGAGCATATTGGCCGCAGGATGCTCCGTCCCGCTGTAGGGATAAAACGGGTGCTGAAAGCTCCCGACCATCAGGACATCATCCCGCCCAGACAGAATCTGCTCCGTCCCGTTGCCATGGTGCACATCGAAATCCACGATGGCGACACGACGCAAGCCCCAAGCCTCGATGCCATGCAAGGCAGCAATCGCAATATTATTGAAAAAACAAAACCCCATTGCCCGCGCACGTTCGGCATGATGCCCCGGCGGGCGCACGGCACAAAAAGCGTTATCCACCCTGCCCTGCATCACCAAATCCACGGCCAGCACGCCCGCCCCCGCTGCGCGCAGTGCGGCATCCCAAGTTCCCGGGGACATCGCGGTATCCGGATCGAGATGAACGATGCCTGATTGAGGCACGCTGTCAGACAACATTTCAATGTAAGGACGCGCATGGGCGCGTAGCAATTGCGCCATCTCCGCCTGGGGTGCTTCGTGGTATTCGAGATGAATATCAAGCCCGGCGGCAATCAGACGATCCTGTATCGCATCCAGTCGCTCGGGCGATTCCGGATGATGTGCGCCCATATCGTGACGCCAACAATCACGGTGAGTAATCAGTGCAGTCGTCATACCAAGCGTTTCCTGTGTTTGTACTTCCCGAGAAGCTCGCACCTTACTTCAGGGATATCACCCGACGCAAGCCTCATCCAAAGTACTGCGAACCGCTAACGATCATGGTAGCCATCTCCACCCACAGAGGATGAAATAATCGTTACCCGATACGCCCACCCCACCCATCCCCCACGGA
>CAYTHB010000060.1:3029-17125 GCA_964437515.1 uncultured Sterolibacterium sp. | reverse complement strand
TTGCTCGCTACGCTCGAAGCTTCAATCGGACTCCGTTTTGTTGTTTCACGCTAATCATCAAACCTTCAACACCGTCACCATGCTCGGTTTCAGTAGCCGACGAAAGCCTTTATCGAATGTGACCAGATGCAAGTGATGGTGATGAGCCGCCGCTGCAATCCAGGCATCGGGAAT
Source organism: uncultured Sterolibacterium sp. (assembly GCA_964437515.1). Lineage (GTDB taxonomy): Bacteria > Pseudomonadota > Gammaproteobacteria > Burkholderiales > Rhodocyclaceae > Sterolibacterium. The sequence continues at coordinate 16,951 of CAYTHB010000060.1, read as the reverse complement.
CGCATTACCCGTGAGATCTTGGTGCGCACACAATTTCTCAAACTCTGGCCACTCGTCGCCCAAGGAAGGCATATAAACTCCCGGCGACTCCAGAATGGCACGCAAAAATGCCTGTGCTGCCGTCAGTGGTGTGGGCTCCTGAAATACCTTGGGATGTGTCACCAAGCGCAAAAAACCAGAGGCTACCATCGGCAGGATCGCTAATGACTGTTTGGCACTACCATTGACGAGTGCTGTATTCAGCCAGGCATACGCCACTGCGTGGTGTGGATGATCTTGACGGGAAGCCGCCACCACGACATTGACATCAGGCGTCATCGTGCAGGGCTCGATTCATCGGCCGCGTCGAGCAGGGCTCGCTGACTCAGGGTGTCTCGTATCGATGGCTGTAGCCCCCCACGACCCGCATAGACCGGTAACACCGGGGGACACACATCCGACCGTACGGTTTGTGTCGCACGCAAACGCAACGACAGGCTTTCCTCAATCAGACGTGTCAGGCTGGTACGTTCCTTGGCTGCAAACGATTTGGCCTGTCTCAGCAATACATCGTCAATATCCAGCGTCGTTCTCATGGCGCCTCCCTCATAGCCAAACCACTAATAATCCTAGAAACCGCAGTTGACCGCTTATCATCATCACAAACTCCACTCATTCTGTGAGTTTTTCATTATCTATTGCATTCACCTTGCGGGTGAGTTCGCTACACCATCGATTGCACATTTTATGGGGCGTCTGTCCGCGTTGCTCTTCGTTGCAGGGAGTGGCCATGCGCCTCATCGCGCCTTGTCAGACTCCCCATAAAATGCACACTCGAAGGTGTCCAACTACGGCTTCTAGGATAATGCAGATTTCTGCATATCTTATACCGTGAGACTGTTTATGCCAACATATTCCCCAAAGGGAGTGGAAGCCTCCGCTTGAAGGTTTTCAACGCCAGAGGGCACACCAGAATCAAATCGATCAATAGTGTCACGATCAATAGTGTCAGACTCGATTGATCTTTAAAAACCACCCCGCCCTACGGGCACCCCTCCACAGGAGGGGAATTTCGTATCCGACTGCGCAATGATTTTCGCTCGGGTTCCTACGGGCCCCTCCTGAAGAGGGGAATTTGTACTTCTTGTTATTCCCAGAGCATTCCACTTCATTGGCGGCACGTTACACGCGCACAACCCCACAATTCGCACAGTCCAACAGCGCAGAATCATTCCCCTCCACCGGAGGGGAATTTCGTTTCCGACTGCGCAATGATCTTCTCTCAGGTTCCTGTGAGCACCCCTCCAAAGGAAGAGAATATTCGTCACTCACACGATCATCGTGGTCAGAGGTTGGGCGCGTAGTCGAACAAGCTATTTGTCCGAACACACGCAGCAAGCCGCTCATGCGCTGCATCCCGCTTCAGCCTCGATCTCAGCCCAGTGACCTTCACCTTGCGGGTGAGGCCCGCTATGCCCCGCAGGAAATCCCCTTGGGGGATGCCGTCGATTGCACATTTTACGGGTCGCCTGCCTGCGTTGCTCTTCCCACAGGGATTTCCTCGGTCATCGTTGCAGGGGGGGGCGGCCATGCGCCCAGTTGTACCCTTCGCGCCTTGCCAAGTAACCCAAAAAACGCACACTCAAAGGCGTCCAACTACGGTTTCCAGGATCATGTGTGACATTCGAGCCACGCGCGCCGTATTGCGTATTGCGTCTGATGCGTGAAAACGACACTTGCCTGTTTTTGTTGGTCGCGCTTATGATGCTGCGCTTTAGTGTGAAACAACGAAAACGGAGTCCGGTTGAAGCTTCGAGCGTAGCGAGAAAATTAGTAGCCACCCTTGAGGGGGCGTAGGCGGGGTTTCACGGAGTACTGCTCCGTGCCGCCGAAGCCGGGCGGCTGTGTAAAGCCGTCCGTGGGGGATGGGTGGGGTGCTAGGGTAACGTTTGTGTCATCCGCAGTGGATTGAGACGGCGACCACGTACGTTAGCTGCACATTTCTCTTGCTCCTTTCTCTTGCTCCTTTCTCATGTGGAACAACCACATCGCATCAATCGCGTCTTGCCCTGCGGCCAGAAGCATCCCGACGCACTCACGGATATTTATGAAATGACTTCTAAACAACTGATCATTGCCGAAAAACCTTCTGTTGCTCAGGATATTGCCCGGGCATTGGGTGGTTTTTCCAAGGAAGGCGATTATTTCGAGAGCGAGCACTATGTGCTTTCATCGGCCATCGGCCATTTGCTCGAATTGACCGTGCCTGAAGAATACGAGGTCAAACGCGGCAAGTGGTCATTTGCCCATCTGCCGGTGATTCCGCCCCATTTCACGCTGAATCCGATCGAAAAAACCGCCGACCGGTTAAAGCTGCTGACCCGGCTCATCAAGCGTAAGGATGTCGGCGGCCTCATCAATGCTTGTGACGCGGGACGTGAAGGTGAATTGATTTTCCGTTACGTTGCTCAACACGCCAAAACCGACAAGCCGGTACGCCGCTTGTGGTTGCAGTCGATGACGCAAGGCTCGATTCGCGATGGTTTTGCGCATCTGCGTTCAGATGCCGAAATGCTGCCGCTGGCGGATGCCGCACGTTGCCGTTCGGAAGCGGACTGGCTCATCGGCATCAACGGCACACGGGCGATGACGGCCTTCAATTCGAAAGAAGGCGGATTTCACAAAACACCGGTCGGACGGGTACAAACGCCGACCTTGGCCATTCTGGTTGAACGCGAAGAAAAGATCCGCGCATTCCAGCCTCGCAACTATTGGGAAGTCGAGGCCGAGTTTACGGCCGTCGCCGGAACCTATCGCGGTCGCTGGTTCGACGAGAAATTCAAAAAGAACGAGCAGGATGAACATGCGCGTGCCGAACGCTTGTGGGACGAAGCTCGTGCCCAGGCTTTGCGTCAGAAATGTCTGGGTAAGCACGGCACGGTCGAAGAAGAAAGCAAACCGGCCACGCAACTCGCTCCCCAGCTTTTCGATCTGACCTCGCTCCAGCGCGAAGCCAACGGTCGCTTTGGTTTTTCCGCCAAGGCCACACTGGGGTTGGCGCAAGCCTTGTATGAAAAGCACAAGGTATTGACCTATCCGCGTACGGATTCACGTTGCCTGCCCGAGGATTACATTCCCAACGTCAAGGAGACGCTGGAGGTACTGGGCGAGAGCAATTACGCTGTTTTTGCCGGGCAGATTCTACGCAATGGATGGGTGCATCCAAACAAGCGCATTTTCAACAATGCCAAGATTTCGGATCACTTTGCCATCGTGCCCACGGCACAAGCGCCCAAGCATCTATCCGAGCCCGAACAAAAGCTATATGACCTCGTCGTCAAACGCTTTCTGGCCATCTTTTATCCTGCTGCTGAATACAACGTCACCACACGTATCACCCGTGTCGAAGGTGAGCCTTTCAAGAGCGAAGGCAAGGTGCTGGTCACCCCCGGCTGGCTGGCGGTGTATGGCAAGGAAGCACAGGTCGATAGCGACGAAAAATCTGAAAAGGGCGAGAAAAGCAGCCCGCAGCTCGTTCCGGTGCAGAAGGACGAGCGTGTCTGGAGCAACGACATCGAAGTCAAAGCACTGGCGACCAAACCCCCTCCCCGCTTTTCGGAAGCCACGCTGCTGTCCGCTATGGAAGGCGCTGGTAAGCTGGTGGATGACGAAGAACTGCGCGAAGCCATGTCGGCACGTGGTCTGGGAACCCCTGCCACGCGGGCTGCCACGATTGAAGGGCTGATTCAGGAAGAATACCTGCATCGTAATGGCCGTGAACTGCAGCCTACGGCCAAGGCGTTCTCGCTGTTGTTCGCGCTCTCCAAACTGGGCGTGGATGAACTGCGCTCACCAGAACTGACGGGGAATTGGGAGTACAAGCTCAAGCAAATGGAAGGCGGCGCGCTTGCGCGAGGCGAATTCATGGAGCATATCGTCGATCAAACGAAATTGATGATCGACCGCATCAAGCATGGTGAATTCCCCGATGAAGCCTTCAGTACACTCAAGGCACACTGCCCGAAATGTGGCGGCGTTATTCAGGAAAACTACAAGAAATTCCAGTGCAAGGGCTGTGATTATTCCTTGTGGAAAGTCGTTGCCAGTCGTCAATATGAACCTGAAGAAGTCGAGGAGCTGCTGACCCAACGCAGCATCGGCCCCTTGCAGGGTTTTCGCAGCAAGATGGGACGTCCCTTTGCTGCCGTCATCAAACTCAATGCCGAGCACCAACCCGAATTTGATTTCGGCAACAGCGATGCAGAAGGTGAGACACCGGATTTCAGCGATCAGGAAACGCTCGGGGCTTGTCCAAAATGTAATGCTCGCGTGTTCGAAGGCAGCATGGCCTATGTCTGCGAAAAATCGGTGGGGGCTGAAAAATCCTGCGATTTTCGTTCTGGCAAGATCATCCTGCAACAAAACATCGAACGCCCCCAAATGCAGAAGCTGCTGGAAACCGGCAAGACCGATCTCCTGAAAGAATTTATTTCAGCACGCACGCGACGCAAGTTTTCGGCTTATCTGGTTCGAGGCAAGGACGGCAAAGTCAGCTTTGAGTTTGAAGCGCGTGCGCCAAAGGCAGGGGCTGCCAGCAGTAAAGCCAAGGAAAAACCGGCTGAACAAGCTACAGAAAAACCCACAGAAAAATCGGCATCGGCTCCATCCGCCCGTAAAGCCGCAAAATCTCCTCGTGCTAAGGCTACGGCTACGGCTAAAGCTACGGCCACAAAAAAAACAACGGCACCTCGAACATCAGCAAAGAAAAAATGAGTCATAAACACGCCTTCAATCAAGACAAGCTATTTGAATATAATCGCCAAGCTTATCTTTTATGAATAGCATCGATGCGGCTCATTGTTCGCATTGCTTGCTTTGATTATCCATTCTCTCACCCATCACACTCACTGTAGGAGTACCTTCATGCGACTGACTCACCGTGCACTCGTCACTGCAACAGCATCTGTATTCCTGTTGAGCGGCTGTTTCCTGGATAGCGATGACAATGGTGCGGCGCCTCCCGCATCAAGCGGAACCACGACTCCGACTCCCACCCCAACACCCACCCCAACACCCACCCCCACCCCAACACCGCCGACTACCGGTGGCAATACCGGATCAGGCACACCGACGACCCTGTCAGGCAAAGCCATGGCCGGACTGGTGCAAAACGGCGATGTCTGTGCTTACAGAATCGATGCCAACGGCATCATTACCGAGCAGTCGCTTAATTGCGGCAAAACAGACAGCAACGGTAACTACACCCTGACCTGGAATGGCTATAACGGGGATGTCATCCTGAAAGTAACAAGCGGCTCCTTTGTCGATGAGGCCACAGGTGCGACACGCACCCTGACCGCCAATCAGCCCTTGCGTTCAACCGCAGCCTGTTCAGGCGCGACCTGCACTGCCGCCGTGACACCCCTGACCGAGTTGGCCATCCAACAGGCACTCCAGGTGTCGAATGGTCTGGCCAGCGCTGACATCGCCACAGCCTACCTCAAGGTTGCCCAAGCCTTCGGTCTCAACGTCCAAACGACAGCCGATGCCATCAACCAACTCGTGACACGCATTCCATCAACCAGTAGCAGCGCGGATCTCTCTTCACGATCCTATGCCCAACTACTCGATGCTGTTTCCCGTATGCAACAAAAAGCGTGTGGAGCTTCCTCCTGTGATCTGGGAACGTATCTGGGAACGCTGAATACGCAATTGTCACGTTCTGACTGGCTACAGAGCATTCAGGCCGATTTTTCGATTGCACTCAATGAGGCCTCCACTAATGGAGTCAATGGCATGAAGTGTTCACTCACCAATGCCGTCATGACCTGCGATCTTCAAACCACGCCGGATAGCACGGCCAAGGGTAACTACAAGCTGAGCATACAGGTCAGTGCAAGCGGCATAGCCACCCCCACCATCGTAATCAACAATATCGACAAACCTTCGACACAGGACGGCTTCTGCAACGATGCGCAGGTGCAAAGTCAAGTCAATCAGATCAAGGCAGGGCAACCGGGCTCCACATGGACGCTGAACAGCTGCTCGTTCAACGGGAACACGGGAACCATTTCGGCCACCATCGGCATGACGCAGCCTATTGCAATGTCCATCCCCTACATCATCAATTACACCTATAGCAGCATGTAATTCGATGTGATTTGATGTTGAACACGGACACCCTTTCGCACGGTGTCCGCCACAAAAAAAGCCGCACCTCCTTTGGGGGTGCGGCTTTTTTATTGTACCGGCTCGGATATCTGGATGGGATACAAGGCAAAACCGCAGCGATAGTCCAGCTATCGCGAGGATTTTCAACACAAGATCGCTCGCTTCTACAGATGCAGACGATGGAGGGAATCGTACTTCTCTAGGGACGCCACACTTGCGATGAAATTTCAAAAGATGTTGGCGTCTGCCCGGCACACTCACGTTGCCACATCGTTCGTAATGCAAAGACCAGTGCCTGCGCAATCGACTCCGGACGACAGGAAGGCATGTCCAATATCTTCGTCCGCAAACCTGCTCGTATCCGGGATAGTTCTGGCAGCCGTTGCGCCCAGCCGCCCCCCATACTGACAAATTGCACTGACGTTTCAGCAACGAAGCCATCTACGCCACCCAGACCAAAATGTCGCAGCCACGCCCCTCCTGCCCGGCTCTGCAAGACCGAGCCTTCAAGCGTGAGTGTCGGTACCCCCATCCAAAGAGCATCCCTTGTGGTGCTGCTGCCATTGAAGGGAAACGCATCCAGACACAGGTCAATCTGCTGGTAATAAGCGAAATAATCGGGCAAGGAACAGCGCTCTACGAATTCCAGCCGTTCTGTCTCAATATTTTCTGCTTCAAACCATGCCATGAACCGCTCAGCATCTTCGAGGTCATTCATGCCTAGCAGAATCAGCCTCGACGTCGGCAACTGTCGAAGCAGCTCCGACCACAAGGCCACCACGGCACGCCCGATCTTATTGGGTCGGTGAAAACTGCCAAAGGTCAGATACCCGTTCTCAAGCGCGGGCAAGGGACTGACATGGATATCGGCCACATGAGGGTCGGGTGAGAAGGGAACAGGCGCAGGCAAATGGAGAATTTTTTCCGTGAACAAATGATCGAATGGCTCATGGGGTAAAAAATCCTCGCTGGCGAAGTAGTAATCCATCGCCTGCAATCCGGTCGTTCCTGAATACCCCAGCCAACTCGCTTGTATGAGTGCCGGCTTGCGAGCGAAACAAGCCAGACGATTCTGACTCGTATGCCCGGAAAGATCGATCAGAATGTCGATGCCATCCGCACGAATGTTGTCAAAAAGTGCTGCATCCGTCAGATGCGCCACAGGGTTCCACGCAGAAAAACAGGGTTTCAAGCGATGCGTTGTATTGTCCTCATACACCTCGTTGTAATACGCATGTAGCCGTAAATGCTTGCTTTGCGCCAGATGAGCAAGCACGGGCTCAAAAAAACTGGCGACGGGATGATTATTGAAATCGGCCGAAACGAAACCAATCTCTAAAATACGATCCGGATTTTTTGTGTCGTTATGTTTTGGCCAAGAAGATTTCCACGGAGCTTCAACGATATCGGCATACGCGCGATGTGCTTCAAACAAAGCCGAAGCCTCGACATCTGCATCATGGCAAAGGCAAAATAGCAGGCTGCTGTAGGCGGTCGCATGATGCGGAGCCAGCTCCAGCGCACGTCGAAAGTTGGCAACAGCCTGCTGCATTTCACCCCTTGTCTGATAGAGCGAACCTAAACCGCAGTAGATTTCTGGTGTGTCTTCTGCAAAAGTCAGCATCTGCTGAAAACACTGCTCGGCCTCTTCCGTGCGTCTCATCTTGATCAACAACAAGCCCAGGTTGTCGTAAGCGGACAAATAATCTGGCTGCAAGGCAATGCTTTGGCGAAAGGCTGTTACTGCTGCCTTCATCCGCCCCAGATGTTTGAGCGTCAAGCCCAAGTTATTCCATGACGCGACATGTTCCGGATGATGCGCCAAGCCCTGTTGAAAAACAGCTTCTGCCTGTTCAAGACAGCCTTGCTCATGCAGCACGATCCCGAGGTTGTTGAGTGTATCCACATCATTCGTCTTTAACGCCAATGCCTCTCGCAGGCTGTGCTCCGCTGCGGGAAAATCACCTAGCTCACTGAGTGTGATGCCGAGGTTGTAGTGTGCCTCGAACTGCGCTGGCCGTATTTCAAGCGCCTGCTGAAAACAGGAAATTGCCTCTTCGAGTCGCCCTGCATTGCGCAGCACAACACCCAGGTTGTAATGCGCCTGAGATTGTCCCGGTTCCATCCACACCGCATACTGCAAAATTTTCAGTGCTTCATCTGTTTCGCCCAGTTGCATCAGGGCGACACCCAATATCTGCCAGCCCGACACATGCCACGGATATTTCTCCATCATGCCCCGCGCCAGTTCGACGGCTTTGGGATAGTCAGCAGTTTCATAAGCTGCAAGCAAAGCCTGACGTTCGGTCTGTTCGGGCGGCCTGCGCCAGGGCTCCAGCATTTCCCGCAAGGGATCGAAAAACCACGAAAAATCTGGATGGCGCGCAAGAAATGACGCGCAACCGGACTGCCCGGACAGTGACATTAATCGAGGTGACATATCAGAAATCCGTTCATCCGGCTCGGGTGCAGAATCATTGTCCCGGCTCAAACCCACATGGGCGTACAGGCGTCGTTCCTGCGCCTCCGAAAATACAAGATGCGTTTCGTAACATACGTCGAGCACACGTCCTTCTGGCAAGACGGCTTGCCAGTGCTGCATCAGTTGTCGGTAAAACGCATAATGCCGTCCCATCGCTCCAAGCTCATAGCTATAGTCGTGTCCGGCATTGAACAGGGTGGCATAGCAGGAGAGACAGGTTTCCAGCGGGTCACGCAGGGCATGAATGATTTTTGCATTCGGTAGCATCAGGTGGATCAAACCAAGATACAGATAATGATCCGGCACGGTATTGACGATGAATTTCGCTTTACCTGCATCTCTCTGGATTTTTTCCAGATACATCCGCCCCAGATTCCGCAAGGATCGCACATTAGATCCCTGCCTCGATGCATCGGGCAGCATGAGTTCGATCACACTCACCGAATCCACCAGATGATCGACTGCCCGCTGATCGGCCACACAAAGCACGTCCGGATGCCTTGACAACACTTGCCCAATGAAATGTCCGCCTGAATCCGGCAGACCGACAATGAATACCGGCACACATGAATCCGGTGTATCGGCATCCCCAGCGCCTGCCGCAGCCAGCTGGATCATCCTTTCAGCGCTATAAAGGTTTCGCACCTTCTCCAGAAACTGCTCTGCCATGTTTTCATCGTAGGGAAAATGCCGGGCACGCAAACGGTTTCCCTCAGTGCAGGCTTCAAACGCGCGCACACCATCGCCCATGGAAGCCATGGCGCATGCCATGGAAAAATTCAGATGAATCTGTTCAGGAATGTCTAACTGCTCACGATGATCGTAAGCGGTTTGCAGGTGAGCAAAACAAGGATCGTCCGGTCGATAATCAAGCCACATGAGCGCATTGGCCAGCGGTAGTATTTCGTGTGGGGACTGTGTAATGGCGCGGCGCAGGAACTCCTCAGCCTCTACTGTTTTGTCTAGCGTCATCAGCGCGACACCCAACTCGCTCATGAGGATTGCGCTATCCGGACAGACCAGCAACGATTCACGCAAGTATTGTTCAGCCTCGACAACGCGCCCCGCTCCCATCAACGCCCTGCCCAGAGATGCGCGTGCCTCGACATCATCCGGTTTGAGCCTCAGAACATGACGGAATCCGTTTTCCGCCTCGCGCCAGCGTCCGGCCTCCAGTAGTTGCAAACTCAGACGGCGATGCGCCTGCGCATCATCAGCATCGGTTTCCGGCACGGGTTCAAAACGACGCGTCGCATCATCCATGTGGCGAGTGATCACAGAACCATTCTTGTGAACGTGCAGGGCTTCAGCCAGACCATGCTCTTGCTCATCCCAGCGAGACCAATTCTCAAGTGCCCGAGCCATATTTTCGATGACCGGCCTCCAGTCATCAATCGTTTCCTGTCTCATCAATTTCGCCGTGGGATACCAGGGACTATCCCTACGATCAAGCAACCAGCGCCAGCAGGCATCAAATCGCAGGAGTACCCAGAGCGGTTTACCCAGCGCACCTGCAAGGTGAGCCACTGCGGTATCGACCGAAATCACCAGATCGAGGCCGTCGATCAAGGCCGCCGTATCGGTGAAGTCGGTAAACGATTCCGTCCAGTCGATGATCTTCGGGCCTTTCCAGCCTGATGCCTGTACATCACGCAACTGCCTTGCCGCTACGGCATCTTTCTGCAAACTGTAGAACGTAACCCCCGTCATCTCACCAAGGGTTTCCAATTGTTTTAACGGAATGTCGCGACGTGCATTGTCCTTGCAAAGCTCTGGATGATTTGCATGAGTGCCTGATTGCCAAGCTAAGCCCACACGTAAATGCCGAACACTCCCAAGGCGATGTTGCCAAGCTGCGCGTTTGTCCGGGTCTGCCCTCAGGTAGGGCATATTTGCCGGAATGCTGTCCAGTGTCGTGCCACATGCCAGCGGCACGCTCATCAAAGGACAATGAAAGTCGACAGGTGGAAGCTTTGCGCTTTCATCGAACACTTCGATGCCACGGTGCAGCGCACACAGACTGCGCAACAAGCCGACCAAAGGTGCTTGCACCTGCAAAAACACTTGGGCACCCCGTGCAGCCAGCAGCGGGGCATATCGACTAAACTGTATTGTGTCGCCCAGCCCTTGCTCGGCGTACAACAATATTCTTTTGCCTTCGATCTTTTGATCGCCCTGCCAACGCGGCACGGTAAATGCCCTGACCGGCCATGCACCGTTGGCAGCCCAGCGTGCCCAGCGAATTTCATACAGAGGCCAGCCTGTCGCATAGTTGCCCTGTATCAGATGCCAGTGCGCTCTGTTCCAGTGGGCATCCATGAAATCCGGTCGCAGTCGCAGTGCCTGTTCGATCTCGGCAAGCCCGGCACGGATATCACCCGATTTCCCCAGTAGATTGCCCAATATCAATCGGGCATCCGGATTTTCTGGCTGTAGGCGGGCGGCCTGATGAAAACTGGCGATGGACTCGGTCAGTCGCCCCAAAGCCAGCAGGATATTTCCACGATTGCAGTGTGCCTCGAACAAATTCGGTGCATATTGAAGTGCCTGCTCATAGCTCGCCAGCGCATCGGTTCGTAAGCCCATCATTTCGAGCAGCACGCCCCGGTTGACATGCGCTGCGACAAAAGCCGGATTCAGCCGGAGGGCTGCGTCGTAGCTTTGACGCGCCTCATCCAATCGCCCCAGTGTCTTGAGCACATCGGCACGATTGGCATGTGCCTCTGCATAATCGGGCTTGAGCCGTATTGCCTGATCGTAACAGCTCAGGGCTTCGAGTGTACGTCCAAGCACAAGGAGCGCATTGCCTGCATTGTTATGGTTTTCGGGATGAGCAGGTTCGATCCGGATTGCACGCTCCAGCAACGGCCAGCCTTCATGTGCTGCGCCCAACTGGGTTTCGATCGTTCCCAGCAGTCGCAGGATGTCTGCGGAATCAGGCGAGTGTGTCAGTAAGGTTCGATAGGCTTCGCGTGCTTCTTGCAATTTCCCCGACAAATGGAGTTCAGTCGCGCGCTGCAAGGCTTCCACAGACAGTGGAACCACGATCGCCTTTGGCAGCGGTGCCACAACGGGATGTAGCTCCACTGCTTCGATCTGCTGTCCAGATGTGCTTCCGGATAACCATCCCGTCAATGCTTGAGCCAAGGCCTCAATCACTGAATTCCAATCATTCGGTCGTGCCTGCCGAAACAGCGTCAGTGTGGGATACCACGGGCTATCACGACGCCCGAGTAGCCAGCGCCAACAGGCATCAAACCGCCCCATCAGCCAGACCGGCTTGCCCATCGCACCGGCCAGATGCGCCGTTGATGTATCCACCGACAGGACAAGATCGAGATTGTCGATCAGTGCGGCTGTATCTGAAAAATCGTTCAGTTCATTGGCGAAATCACGAATCTCGGGGCCCGGCCAGCCCGACTGGCGCAATGCGTGTAGCTGCGCTTCGCCTTCCTCTCCCTTTTGCAGACTAATGTATTCAATGTTCGGAAATTCGCGCAAAAATGCGAGTTGGTGGAGCGGCATATTCCGGCGCGCATTGGCTCGCCAAAGCTCCGGTCTGTCCGGACGAAATCCGCTAGACCAGACCAGCCCCACGCGCAATTTTTCTGTTTTCCCAAGACGATTCGCCCACCACGCTGACTTTTCCGAACTACATTTCAAATACGGGACATCACACGGTATGCTGTCCAGTGTGGTGCCGAACGCCAACGGTAGGCTCATCAACGGACAATGGAAATCCACGACGGGCAGCGCATCGCTCTCTGAAACAATCTCAATTTCATTGCCTAGACTACGCAGCAACGTGACCAGCGACACAGGCACTTGAAGAAATACCTTCGCCCCTCGCTCCGCCACATACAAGGCATAACGACAAAACTGCAAGGTATCACCCAGCCCCTGCTCTGCATGGAGCAGTATGCTTTTTCCCGCCAGTGCCTGGCTGCCATTCCAGCGGGGAATCCGGGATTTTTCGCAATATTCGCCCGTCAGACTTTCCCATCGTTGCAAGCGCCGCTCATAAAGGGGCCAAGCTTGTTCATAGTGCCCGAACCTCAGCTCGGACAAGGCCTTGTTCCAGTTGCCATCCAGATAATCTGGCTGCAAACGGACTGCCTGATCGTAATGCGCCAATGCCTGCTCGAAATTCCCCAGATATTCGAGTGCATTGCCGCAATTGTTCCAGGCTTCCGCGTAGTCTGGTTGAATGCGGATCGCCTGCGTGAAACACTGCCGGGCTTCATCGACACGATCCATTTCATTGAGTGTAACGCCGAGGTTGTTCAGCACCTGTGCGTACTCGGGAAAAATCACCAACGCACGTCTAAAAGTGGCCTCCGCCTCATCGAAACGGCCTTGTTCATGGAGAACGATTCCGAGGTTATTGCAAGCACTCGCATGATCGCTGCGCAGACGTAGGGCTTGCTGAAAACACAGCTCAGCCTGTGAAAGCCGCTTTTGTCTGTGCAAAACGATGCCCAGATTGAAATGTCCATTGGCCTCATCTGGCTCGATTTCCAACACGCGTCTGAAACGGGCTTCAGCTTCCTCCAGTCGCCCCAGTTCGTTGAAAATGATGCCAAGGAACATCTGGGGTGGGCTCCAGTCCGGCGCAGACTCGATGGTTTTCAAAAAGCTGATGATTGCGTTTTCGATCTGCCCCCGTGCATAAAAAAGCTCGGCCTGTTGATATTGCCTGCGAGCCTCGGCGGACTGGGTATTGGAAGACGGCATCCGTGTGGCAAGTGCCGCATCGATACGAACAAGCAGCGCATCAACCTCCGATCCTTGCAAGCCTCTCGGCCGCCCTTCGGTCAGAACCTGACGAGCACCATGAACATTTCCGGCCAACAGGAGCGCCTCAGCATAGCTCAGCCAGTATTGACCATATCCTGGATTGGCATCCAATGCTGTTTTGAGATAGGGCAAGGCAGCAGCAAACTGCTGCCTTTGCATTTCCAGAACACCGAGATTGTGATTCGCATCCGGATGCGTTGGCTGTGCTTGAAGAATGGCCTTGTAAAGCGCTTCGGCATCTCCCATGCGACCTGCGCGATGGTGCTTTGCCGCCTCTTGCAGAGCGTCTTCAAGACTCAGGGTACGCGTGATCGTTGCTGGCATGGATGACAGGATACATCACCAGCATGGAGAATCCCAAGGTAGCGCAGGGACATTCGAAGAAAAAGCGTAGCGATAGCCCCTGGGTCACGTTAGGATTGCAGCTCAAAACCACCCCGCCCTGCGGGCACCCCTCCAAAGGAGGGGAATTTCCCCCGCACTACGAGCACAC
>CAYTHB010000060.1:0-2929 GCA_964437515.1 uncultured Sterolibacterium sp. | reverse complement strand
GGAGGGGAATTTCCCCCGCACTACGAGCACACCTCCAAAGGAGGGGAATATTCGTAGCTCAATACAGTTCTGGGATCAGTTGATATCCGTCCGCAATTTGGCTTCGAGTTGCCGCTCGATATACAGGCTGTTGAATCCGCCGGTATTCGGACAAGTACCACCACCGCCAGGTTGATTACAGGCGAAGGAAGTTAGGGTATAGAGTGTGGGGGTTCCGCCTGTCAGGGTGACAGCACAGGTGACAGTCACGGTCATCCCCGCAAAACTGTCCCCTGTCAGTGGCACATTGGTCGCACCGCTGCATGTTCCACCGTTATCCGGCTGTACCCGCCAGAGTGCCCATTCCAGACCAGCACGCGCGGCCTGATAGGCGCGCACGCTCTGAGCGTCCTGCATCGAGCCGGTTTGCTGCATGGTGGCCACATTCACTGCAAAGCTACCAATGAGTGCCAGAACGACGAGAATGAAAATCGCCGAAACCAGTGCCAGCCCCCGCTGGTGAAAAGGTGTGACATGGTAGGTATTCAGCCGGGGCTTCATGGCGAGTTGTCCAGATGAATTTCACGCAGCAGGGTCACACTTTCCGTTCCCGTATCATCGAAAATCGTGAGACCGACCGTCAGCATACCATTGCGTTGATAGCCGATATCACTGGCGTAACTCACTGCGCAACTGGCGTTGTTTGTCATGACGGCACCACCGGTGTTGGGAGTGGGTTGTGCAAAGCTGATGCCGTAGTTGGCATAGCGCATCATCGTGCCACGCACAGCCGGGCAGGCATAAGTGATGGCTCGAACACCTTGAGGTACGACATGAAAACGACTGGAAGGGGAACTGATCGGGTTGGGCAGTTGTCCAGCGAAAACATTGCTGGTGAGGGTAACCGTATTGCCCGCCACCCCCGCCACAACGGCACGATTGCAGCCATTCGCTCTGCCACAGGCATAGGCATCCAAGGGTTCAGCACTATTCCCAGCCGCATCCTGACCAAAGTTGTATACGACAATGGAGTCTCCCGCAACGATGGGGACAGCAGCAGCAGTTGAGCCCACCACATCAAAGCTGAGATTGGTATTACCTGCGGTAAAGTCCAGCGGGGTACCACAGGCAATGCCATCGCCCAGATTGCAGTAACGCCCACCGCCACTGGTGGCGATAAATTCGATATAGGTGATCCCACCCGTTGTCTGGATGCGCAGGCTGTTGGGCAATGCCTGGCGAAGCTCGCGCGACATGCGGCGCAAGGTGTAATCGGCCACGTCGGTCAGTTCGGCGCGGTGCATGCTTTCGACATAACCCAGAACAGGAGTCCGGATGAACATGGCAACCATGACCACCAGAACACCAGCAATGACCATCGCCACGATCATTTCGATCATCGTGAAGCCGAAGCCATAATGATAACGAGCGCGACCAGCGCGCAAGGATGATGTACGCATCATAAGTTGGGAGCCCAGCGAGTGCGATACCCCTGCACCACCATGGTTTCAGCGGTCTTGACGGAACTCACAGTCACTGTAATGAGGATGGAATTCAAACCCGCTGCGGTTGCTGCTGACGCAATTCCACCCAGTGCCTGCGGCTGCAGGCTGACCGTAGCCCAATAGCCTGCGGGAGACGAACTCGACACACCGCTCAGATCAGGAATTCGGCTATTGGCATAATTGGGCGTACCCAAAGTGACCGTTGAACAACTCGCACTACCAGGCCCCGCTTCAGTGCAATAGTTCCCAATATATTCGTAGGTCGCGCGTGATCCCCCCTCGTTACCAAATACGGGATTCGTGCAGCCCGCTGGAGAACCCGTCGTACAATATTTGAACGAGCGCATCTGCACCTCATCCATGACCGCTTCTGCAATGGTAAGCATCTGCTTGCGGATCAAGGGGTCGGCACTGCGTGAGGTGACGACATTCAGGGCGGAAAGCACGCCAGCCAGAGAAGCACCAACGATGACGATGAACATGATCAGCTCAATCAGGGTAAACCCTTGGGCGCGGTGTAAAGTCATGTGATAGCGATGTCGATCAGTAAACATAGCCGGAATCCGCCGCAACATTCAGGGTCGCCGTACCCCCTGTTTTGGTATTGTTGATGGTCCATGTGGTGATTCCCCCCAGCACCGCACCGCCCCCACTCAATGGCTGTCCCAGACCGTTAAAGCCCAAGCTCGCATCGGCTAGGGTAACTCCTGCAGGCGGACACGTCCCATTGGCAACGCCCGAACAGTGGCTGTCAGGAACAGGCAACGTCAAATCGTGTGCGGTGACAGCCCCCCCTGAGCAGGTACCACTACCGGCGGTTTCGGGTGTGGTTTCTTCTATTTGCAGGGTCAAGGCACTGCCCGCCACTGTGGCACACACCACTCGACGACTCGCCACTGCCGTTCGACGGGCATATTCCAGCGTGGACTTGAGGCTGTCTCGATAGGCGATTTCGTCATAGCCCGTAATCAACGACAAACGTGATATACCGACAGCCGATAAAATGCCAATGAGAATGATGACCACGATCAGCTCGACCATCGTAAAGCCACGCATCCTGCCCACCTTTGGCAAACACCGACACGCATACACATACACGCCCCGCTTCCCGATCTCGTGGCAAGATGCGTGAAGCGGTTTTGTCGGCAATGGAACCATGGCGGATTTCTTGAGCATCCTGCAATCTTAGCATTTCATTCAACACAAAAGCCATGAAAAAAATCACGGTTTTTTTCAAAAACGCTCAAAGTACACAACTTTCACAGTGCCAGTAATCTTTTCAACTTCAACTACTCAGTGACTTCGAGCGCAACGCCACATCAGGAAGGTCGCGTACAGCCTTCACGGCATCAACCAACGTCTTTTTCTCGTCAATGGTCAGCGTTTTTAGCGTGAAATACAAAAATCAGAGTCGCGTTGAAGCTTCGAGCGTAGCGAGCAAATTA
>CAYTHB010000059.1:0-17330 GCA_964437515.1 uncultured Sterolibacterium sp. | reverse complement strand
GCGGGGGGTGGGCTTATTTTCGGGGCATTGGGGATGGGTGGGGTGGGCGTATCGGCTAACGAATTTCATCCTCTGTGGGTGGAGATGGCTACCATGATCGTTAACGTGAAATACCAAACTCAGCGTCGGGTTGTAGCTTTGAACATGGTGGGCAAGTGCATTATCCCCCCCCCCGGCAATTATTGAGTCGACGTTCGAGAATTTGAATCAAGCGGCGTACTTGACGGGGGCATGTTGAACGTAGCGATGGTGAATCGCCCCGTATTTCGTGAAGGCAGTTTCGTTAAAGTGAAACGGCATTTGACTGGCTGATTCAGTCGCCGGTAATAGTTTGCCTCAAATTCAGCAGGTGGGGTACGGTCTGATCCGGTATCGTTGTTCGTTTGACCTTGCTACGCTGCACATCGACCAATTCCATGTGCCTCTACTGGTTGTGGAGGCTTGCTTGGGGTTACCGCCTGAGCGCGAGCAGTAGCACGCCTCCGGCGATCAGGCTGATACCTGACCATTCACGCAGTGAAGGTCGTTCTCCCAGAAAAATAAAGGCGAAGATTGCCACCAAAACCAGGCTGAATTTATCGATGGGGGCGATTTTGGATGCTTCACCCATTTGGAGTGCGCGAAAGTAACACACCCAGGAGGCGCCGGTGGCCAGTGCTGACAGACTGAGAAACAGCCAAGTTTGGCGTGAGAGCATCAAGGGGTTGCTCCATTTTCCTGTGCTCACGACGAAAATGGACAGGACGAGAATGATGATGGCCGTTCGAATCAGTGTGGCGAGATCAGGATCGACTTCTTTCAGGCCGATTTTGGCAAAAATGGCCGTCAGTGCTGCAAAAACAGCGGACAGCATGGCCCAGTAAAGCCAGCTGTTCGCTGTCGGTTGCATGGTGGAACGTACTGAAAAAGTAAGGCTGTCAGTTCGTTTCAGAGGGGCGAGCTTGCTGCACTGGCGGTGGCTGTGCCAGTCGTTCGTCGGGGTTTCCCGGCGCGTGCCGGAACATTACATAGGCCGCAGACATAGGTTTTTGAGGGATCGTAGGCGTGTGCAACGAATTGACCACCGCAGCATTTGCAGTTGGCAAGTGCCAACATATTGGCATCGAAAAAGCGCACCATGGTCCAGGCACGGGTCAGTGACAGGATGGGCTTCATGTCATTGCGCTCGGTTTGTTCCAGATACATGCGGAAGGCTTTGATGGTGAGATCAAGGCCGCGCAAATGGGTGTTGTTCAGCAAGAAGCTGTGATAGGCCATGAATAACGAGGCGTGGACATTGGGTTGCCAGGTCATGAACCAATCGGTTGAAAAGGGGAGCAGCCCTTTGGGGGGGGACTCGCCGCGCACCTCCTTGTAAAGCTTGATGAGGCGTTCGCGGCTCAGGTTGGTTTCCGATTCGAGTAGTTGCAGGCGCGCACCGAGTTTGACGAGTTCGATGGCCAGACTAATATCTCTCGCTTCCGAGATGACGGATTTATTGCGCATGGGATCTCCCGGTAGATATGAAAAGGTCAGGCGACGGTTTCGACAGGCTTGCCTGCTGCGAGGATAGCGGCGTGAACTTGGCCGATGCCGCGTTCGCGGTCATGATTGGCCAGAAGATTCAGTAGCAGGCTGTCATCGAAGCGGAAGCTGCACAGCAGCATGTCGGCACTGGCCATTTTCAGCACTTGTCCGGGGGTGAGGCGATCCAGAATGTCGGCAATTTCCTGGCTGATACCCAGCCGGAAAATGGCGGCTTCCCTGTCGGCGCGGATCATGTGTTGCGCCAGCATCAGGTAGGCCAGATTGACTTCTTTTATATCGTTGTAGGTATCGGTCATGTTTGCAGTACTCACGGTGCTCTCCTTTGATTTCAGCTTATAGGTGGGGGAAGGCGAGCGGATTATGCTGAATGTTGTCAAGCAGGAATATCAGCGCAAGACTGTTTTTGATGTCAGAATGAGTTCCGAGTGCTTTGTAAGGTTTATTCTTACAAAGATTTTGCATTCGTATGAATTAAAACGATATTTCATTGTTTCTGTGCTTGGGATGTAGGCTGATAGAATGGTGAGTATGGAGCCTGTAATCAGATTTTGCAGCAGTTGTGGCGCGCCCGTGACATGGCGAATCCCCGTAGGGGATAACGTGGTGCGTGCCGTGTGCGATGCTTGCGATACGATTCATTATCAAAATCCCAAGCTGGTCGTTGGCACCCTGCCCGTGTGGGAAGACCGGGTGCTACTTTGCAAGCGTGCCATCGAACCTCGACGAGGTTACTGGACATTGCCTGCGGGGTTCATGGAAAACGGCGAGTCACTCCCCGAAGCCGCCGCGCGGGAAACGCGTGAAGAAGCCTGCGCAAACATCGAACTCGACGATATATATACTCTCATCAGTGTGCCGCATATTAGTCAGGTGCATGCGATTTTTCGCGCACGTTTGCTGGATACGGACTTTGCTCCCGGCGTTGAAACCTTGGAAGTGGCATTGATGACCGAAGCTCAGATTCCTTGGGATGATATTGCTTTTCGCACGGTGGCAATGACATTGCGTCATTTTTTTGCCGATCGGAATGCGGGAAAATTTTGTTTACATCGCGCTGAATTATTGCCGCCGTAATGGACAATACGGGGAAAACATGGGCAAACGTGGGGCGTTGGCAGGGTGATTCTGGCCGTGTTTCGTGCGTTTTCGATGTTGCTTTTGTTACTGCGATTTTTCACCAAACTCCACGCGGAGTGTGACAGAAAAGATCTTGTTGTGAAGGCTGGATGGAATCGGGGTGATGCGAACCGAGCGATCCAGTATTCGCATCGCCATCAGATCAAGCGAATGCTGACCGCTACTGGATTGCAGCAGGACGGTCGGTGTCGTGCCATCAATATTGATGCGTATTTCTGCAATGCTAGGGTGTGGGGTTGTTTGCGTATGAATCGAATCGGCTTCCGTGCGGAAACGCTGTGCTGCCATCGCCAGATTCCATCGGTATTGACGTAATCCTTCAGCATCGACGATATCTTCAGGGGGAGCCTGTTTGTCGAGGATGGCGGTTTGTGGACTGTTTTGCCATGACCACGGTTCAGCCGAAGCCGAAGCCGAAGCCGAAGCCGAAGCCGAAGCCATCTTCGTCGGTGAGGGTGGCTCTTCGGGTTGTACGGATTCTGAAATCCTCATCGCTTGGCTCGGTGGTTTGACGATGCGTTCGAGGGTTGGTTTGGGCGGAGCCTCCTTGATCGCAGTATCACCCGAGGCTGTTTCCGATGCATTGTTTCTGGATTCCAGATGGATGTGCAGGACGGGCGATACTGTAGGGGAGCTACGGCTTTTAGCGTCGTCTGCTAGTCGAGGGGTTTGTAGCAGTAAAAATCCATGAATACCCAAAGAAATCACCAATGCCTTGATGAGCTTGCTTCGGTGTGGCTCCCCGGTTTTTTTCAGGCATAGCGATAATTGCAGGGGTATGTGCATGGGGCGGCTCATTTGAATGACGCGAGAGAGAGCGCTGATTGAAAGCAGCATAATGCAGGATGCAGGAAGATGCGTGAAGCCTGTTTTTCATCGAACGGAAGATATAGGGTGTGCTATCATATTGGGCTTGCCGTATCTACTTGTTTATTTTGTAACCCATTGTTTGTATGTCGCTTTCTCAGCCAGCCGTTGCCAGAAAAAAGATTCATGATCGCCGTATCCAGCTTGAAGGCTGGCGACGTGAAGATGGCCTTTGGGATATCGAGGGACGGTTGATCGATACCAAGGAGCACGATTACAGCTTGGGGTCGGGGATGCGAAAAAAGGGGGATGCCGTCCACGACATGCAGGTGCGTATCACCATTGATCAACATTTCAATGTGGTCGCGGCTGAAGCCTGTTCCAATGCCGTCCCTTATCCGGGATGCGAGTCGATTGCGCCGAAATACCAGCAACTCATTGGGCTGAATCTGATGCATGATTTTCGTCGTAACGTGCATGCCCTGTTTGGGGTGTTGAAGGGCTGCTCGCATATTACTGAGCTGCTGATGGTGATGCCCGCCGTGGCCTTTCAGACCTTTGCCAGTGATTTGACGGAAGAATCCGGTTTCGGCGCCTCGGAAAAACCGTTTCCGTTGGATAAGTGCCATGCGCTGGAATCCACGACGGAAACCGTGCGCTTGTATTACCCAAAATGGTATCGCGGTGAGCGCGAGAATGAAGCAGGGGCGCAGGCTCCGAATGTAGAGAATTCCGCTGTATCTGCCTGATTGCCCGGGGTTCTAGTCCGGTCGGACGGCGCAGAAGGAAGCTTAAGCAGTTATTTTTGTCAGTTCCATTGGTTCTATTCAGCAAGGAAAACGCATGAAAATCCATGAGTATCAAGGCAAGGAGCTTTTGAGAAAGTTCAACGTCGTAACGCCGCGTGGCAAGCCCGCACTGTCGGTTGATGAAGCCGTCAAAGTCGCTGAAGAGCTCGGCGGTAAGGTGTGGGTCGTCAAGGCTCAGATCCACGCCGGTGGTCGGGGCAAAGGCGGTGGCGTGAAAGTGGCCAAGTCGCTCGACGAAGTCCGCAAGTACGCCAGCGAAATTCTGGGCATGCAGTTGAAAACGCACCAGACCGGCCCGGAAGGTCAGAAGGTCAATCGCCTGCTGATCGAAGAAGGCGCAGACATCAAGAAGGAATACTACCTCGCCGTGCTGACCGACCGCGCCTCGCAAAAGGTGGTGGTGATGGCATCCAGCGAAGGTGGGATGGACATCGAAGAAGTGGCGCACAGCCACCCGGAAAAGATCCTCAAGGAATTCGTCGATCCGCTGGTCGGTCTGACTGAAAAGCAGGCAGGCAATCTGGCGTTCGGCATTGGCGTTCCGGCAGACTCCGTGCCGCGCGCCACCGAGTTGATTCGTGGCCTGTACACCTGCTACATGGAAACCGATGCCAGCCTCGCTGAAATCAATCCGATGATTCTTGAAGGCAATGGCAATATTAAGGCACTGGACGCTAAGTTCAACTTTGATTCGAACGCCTTGTTCCGTCATCCTGAAATCGTCGCTTACCGCGATCTGGATGAAGAAAATGCCGACGAAATCGAGGCTTCCAAGTTTGATCTGGCTTACATCTCGCTCGATGGCAATATCGGCTGCCTGGTGAATGGCGCGGGCTTGGCGATGGCGACCATGGACACCATCAAGCTGTTCGGTGCCGAGCCTGCCAACTTCCTCGACGTGGGCGGTGGTGCAACAACTGAAAAAGTCACCGAAGCCTTCAAGATCATGCTGAAGAACCCCAAGGTCAAGGGCATTCTGGTCAATATCTTCGGCGGCATTATGAAGTGCGACACCATTGCGACCGGCGTGGTGGCTGCTGCCAAGGAAGTCCATCTGTCGGTGCCGCTGGTGGTACGCATGAAGGGTACCAACGAGGATCTGGGCAAGGAAATCCTGAAGAAATCCGGCCTTCCCATCATTTCCGCCGACACCATGGCAGACGCAGCCCAGCAGGCCGTGGCCGCTGTCGCTGGCAAGTAAGGAGCAAGCATGTCGATTCTGATCAACAAGAACACCAAGGTCATCACTCAGGGTATCACCGGCAAGACCGGTCAGTTTCATACCGAGAAGTGCCAGGAATACGCCAACGGCAAGAACTGCTTTGTGGCGGGTGTGAACCCCAAGAAGGCCGGCGAAAAGATTTTTGATATTCCAATTTACGCTTCGGTGAAGGAAGCCGCCAAAGAAACTGGCGCAACCGTGTCGGTGATCTACGTGCCGCCCGCAGGGGCAGCCGATGCCATCTGGGAAGCGGTGGAAGCCGATCTCGATCTGGCGATCTGTATTACCGAAGGCATCCCCGTGCGCGACATGTTGGTGGTGCGCAACAAAATGAAGGAAAAGGTTGCCAAGGGCGGCAAGGAAACCCTGCTGCTGGGGCCGAACTGCCCCGGTCTGATTACGCCGGACGAAATCAAGATCGGCATCATGCCCGGCCACATTCACCGCAAGGGTCGTATCGGTGTGGTGTCGCGCTCCGGCACGCTGACTTATGAAGCCGTGGCGCAGCTCACCGAAATCGGTCTGGGTCAGTCCTCGGCGGTTGGTATCGGTGGCGATCCGATCAACGGGCTCAAGCACATCGACGTGATGCGTATGTTCAACGACGATCCCGATACCGATGCGGTCATCATGATCGGTGAAATTGGTGGTCCGGATGAAGCGGAAGCCGCGCAGTGGTGCAAGGCCAACATGAAGAAGCCGATCGTTGGTTTCATCGCCGGTGTCACCGCCCCTCCGGGCAAGCGCATGGGTCATGCCGGCGCGCTGATCTCGGGCGGCGCAGATACGGCCGATGCCAAGCTCGCCATCATGGAAGAGTGCGGTTTCAAGGTCACGCGTAACCCGTCGGAAATGGCTAAGCTGCTGAAAGCCATGCTCAAGTAATAGCGTTACCTGCTTCAATACAAAGGCTGCTCCGTTGATTCGGTGCAGCCTTTGTTGTTTTTGATGTGCAAAAATATTTGACTGTCCTGCACCGGGCTTGCAAGAATCCGGGGCATACTGCTGTCTTTCAGGTGTTTTCAGGATATCCTGTCTGGATGAACGGATGACAAAAGACTCAAGCACAAGGATACATAAACACAATGGCTAAGACGACATTCTGGAAAACCGACTGGTTTTTGGGCTTGGTGATTAGTCTGCTGATTTTCCTCGCGGGAGGCAGCGATCTGTTGCAAAGTCTGGAGCGCAAGGCGTATGACGTGGGTGTGAGCCTGACCACGCGTACTCCGAGTGATCGTCTGGCGGTGATTAGTATCGATAAGCGTAGTATCGACAATATGGGTCGCTGGCCGTGGTCACGCGAAGTGCTGGCGGACATGGTCGATCACCTGAGTGCTGCAGGGGCGAAAGTGATTGCCGCCACGGTGTTTTATTCCGAGCCCCAGCGTGACGCAGGACTGTCGTACATACAGCAGCTGAAAACGCTTTATGCACAAATGCCGGGTGCTACAGAGGAAGCCGCTGCTATGGCAAATGCGGAGTCTGCTTCCCCTCAATCGCGCATGGGAAGCGTGCTGGACGAAGCCGAACGCAAGCTGGATACCGATCGTCGCCTGGCGGAAAGCGTTGCACGGGCAGGCAATGTGGCTTTGCCGATTTTGTTTCATCTCGAACGTCCTCAAGGACGTCCAGACAAAGCGCTGCCCGAATATTTGCTGAAACAAGCGGTTCCTGGTCCTATGGCTGCGGCGGATGTGGATCGGGTGCTTTGGGCTTCTGATCTTGAGGTATCGTTGATTGCGCCTCTCGGGCAGGTGGCGGCTGCGATTGGTCAGCTCAACATGACGCCGGATGTGGACGGTGGTATTCGTAGTGAGCCGCTGGTCGTGGCGTATGGGGATCGGCTCTATCCTTCACTCTCTCTGCTGGTGGCCGCGCGCAGCCTGAATCTGGGTGTCGCGGATATCAAGGTACAAGCGGGAAGCCATGTCCGGCTCGGTAGTCTCCAGATTGGAACGGATGAGCTTGCTCGCATATCGCCCTTCTTCTACAAGAGCACGGTATCCGGATCCGGCGATGAAGCGAGTGCCTTTCCGCAGGATTCTTTTTTCGATGTCTGGAGCGGCAAGATTCCTTATGCCAAATTCCGTGACAAGATCGTTCTGATCGGCCCGACGGCGGCAGGGGTGGGTAGTGTGCATCCCACGCCGGTGTCTCCGGCGATGCCGGATGTGTTGGTGCTGGCGCATGGTGTGTCCAGCATCTTGTCTGGCCACTTTTTTGTCGCACCGCCGTGGTCGTTCTGGGTGGAAAAGGCGGCGTTCCTGCTGGTCGCTCTGTATCTCATCATTCTTCTTCCCCGGCTGAGTGCCGGGCGTGGTGCGGCATTGACGGGTGTGTTGCTGGCGGCATTGTTGGGTACGCATTTCGTATTGATGACGACACAGCTGCTCTGGCTGCAACTAATGTTACCTGCCAGCCTGTTGCTTCTGGGGCATCTGTTGCTGACGACAAAACGCTTTCTGGTCACCGAGCGTGGCAAGGAAAAATCCGATCTGGAGTCTTCCGAATCTAACCGCATGCTGGCTCTGGCGTTTCAGGGACAGGGGCAGCTTGACATGGCTTTTGACAAGTTCCGTAAATGCACGATGGATCAGGGCTTGATGGAGAATCTCTACAATCTCGCCCTTGATTTTGAGCGCAAGCGGCAGTTCAACAAGGCCGAAGCGGTGTTTCGTTACATGGCAGATTTCGATCCGAAATTCCGCGATCTGGAGCAGCGGGTACAACGTGCCAAACAATTGTCGGAGACGGTGATTCTCGGTGGCAGTGGTGGTGTGGGCGGAATGGGAGGAGCGAGTCTGCTCGATGCGAATGGCAATGTCGAGAAACCCATGCTCGGCCGTTACCAGATCGAGAAAGAGCTGGGCAAGGGAGCGATGGGGGTTGTTTATCTTGGCCGTGATCCGAAGATCAATCGCGTGGTAGCGATCAAGACCATGGCTTTGTCGCAGGAGTTTGAAGGCGATGAACTGGTGGAGGTCAAGGAGCGTTTCTTCCGCGAAGCGGAAACGGCAGGGCGACTCAATCATCAGAACATCGTCACCATGTACGATGCGGGCGAGGAACACGATTTAGCGTATATCGCCATGGAATTTCTCAAGGGCAAGGATCTGATTGGTTACATCAAACCCGGACAGTTGTTGCCGCCGCTACGTGCCATGAGTATCGTGGCACGGGTGGCGGAGGCACTGGCGTATGCCCATGAAAATCATGTGGTGCATCGGGACGTGAAGCCCGCCAACATCATGTACGAACCGGACAGCGATACCGTCAAGGTGACTGATTTCGGTATCGCCCGCATTACCGATTCCAGTAAGACCAAGACGGGTATGGTGCTGGGTACGCCCAGTTACATGTCGCCAGAGCAGTTGTCCGGCAAGAAGATTGATGGGCGTTCCGATCTGTTCTCGCTGGGGGTGACGCTGTATCAGTTATTGTGTGGCCATCTGCCGTTTGAGGGTGATTCGATGGCGCAATTGATGTTCCGCATTGCCAACGAGGCGCATCCCAATCTTCGAACCTATCTGCGTGGTGCTCCGGAACCCTTGGTGGCCATCATTGATAAAGCCTTGTGCAAGGATATCGAGCAACGCTATCAGACAGGTACAGAAATGGCGCAGGATTTGCGACGGTGTATTGAACAACTCAAGGCTGCCCATGCCGCCAAACAAGCGAAGAAAGACGGCGCATGAGATTGGGGCGTGCATTGGAGATCGTGGGGTATACCGATACCGGGCAGGTGCGTTCGCATAACGAGGATGCCATACACTGTGATGTAGAACGTGGTTTGGCGATACTGGCCGATGGCATGGGCGGGCACAACGCAGGTGAAGTCGCCAGTGGGATGGCGACGACGTTACTGGCGACTGAATTGGGAAAATTGATCGACAGGGCGACTGATATGGCTTTTACCCGAGCCGATCCGGATACCACGATCCGGATGGTCAGGGAGGATGTGTGCCGCGCCAATACGGCCATTTATCAGGCATCGCAAAGCCAGCCACATTATGCGGGCATGGGTACCACACTGGTCATGTCGGTCTTTTTCGATAACATGATGCTGGTGGCTCATGCGGGGGATGCGCGGTTGTACCGTTTGCGTGGAGAGCGACTGGAGCCGCTGACGCGTGATCATTCATTGTTGCAGGAGCAGATAGATAGTGGTTTGCTACGCCCCGAGGACGCACGTTTATCAACAAACAGGAATCTGGTGACGCGTGCCGTAGGGATCGATGCGATGCTCGAACCAGATGTGAATTGTCACGATGTGCTTGCAAATGATATTTATCTGTTGTGCTCGGATGGTCTTAACGACATGATTGATGACAGCCTCATCGAGACGACGTTGAAACATCCCTCTGATAGTCTTGATGCCATGGCAAAACGGTTGATTGCTCTGGCAAATGATCATGGGGGCAAAGATAATGTTTCGGTTATCCTGATACGCATCAAGACTGATTTCCCGGTTCAAAGCTACAGACCCGGACGTTTGGCGCGCTTCATGACATGGCTGCGCTAGACGGGCAGGGATCAACTCGATTGGAATGGTGAATATGCCCAAGATCATACTCAGCATGGAAGGCATGGTGCTCAAAACCATCGCCCTGGAAAAAGACCGGATAACGATCGGCCGACGATCAGGGAACGACATCCAGATCGACAATCTGGCCATTAGTGGAGAGCATGCCGCGATTGTTCTCGAACATGGCGAAAGGATGCTGGAAGATCTCGATAGTACAAATGGTACTCAGGTCAATGGCCAACCGGTGCGTCGGCATTTGCTCAAGAATGGTGATGTGATCGAATTGGGTAAATACCGACTCAAATATCTGGATGAAGCCTTGTTGCAAAAAGGATCGTCCTTGGGTAGTGCTTCTTCTTCCACGCTGCCACCGGGTTCTGTGGTATCACACAGTCTTCCACCTTCATCGGCACACGCAAGAACAACAATGGGTTGGCAGTCGGGTGATGCCGATGCGTCCCCGCATGTGCAAAAAACATTGCCTAATGCTGCCATTCAGATTCTTTCGGGTGTGAATGCGGGTAAGGAAATGGAGTTAACAAAAACACTCAGCACACTTGGCAAGCCAGGCGTGCAAGTGGCGGTGATTACAAAACGACCCCATGGGTATTTCATCGCGCATGTGGAAGGCAAGAATTTTCCTGTTGTTAATGGAAAAGCGATTGATGCACAGGCACATTTGCTGAGTGACCATGACATCATCGAGTTAACAGGCATCAAGATGGAATTCTTTTTCAGGCATTGAACTTTTGATTGCAACATCATGCGACAAGGAATCGATTTGAAAAAAAATCTGTTGCGTTATGGTGTGGGGCTGGCCGTGATGATGCTCCTGCTTGGTCATGCCTTGCATTTCTACACGATTGGTATCGTCAGCCGCTTGGATGCCGTCCTCTATGACACCAAGCTCCAGATGACCATGCCGCGTACGATCGACGATCGTGTCGTCATTCTCGATATTGATGAAAAGTCGTTGGCCGAGATTGGACGATGGCCCTGGAATCGTGCGCGTATGGCAACCCTGATGGATCGCTTGTTTGAGGATTACCAGATTCGCCTGCTGGGGTTTGACGTTGTGTTTGCCGAGCCGGATGATAGTTCGGGAATGGGACAACTCGACGTGCTGGCACGCAAGGATCTCAAAACTGATTCGGAATTTCAGTCCTCCTATCGTCGTTTGCGACCGCAGCTTGATTACGATGCGCGGTTTGCCCAGTCCATGAAAACGCGGCCGATCATCCTGGGCTACTATCTGTCGAATCACATGAATGAGAAGGGCTCTGGCGCCTTGCCTCCGCCCGTATTGTCATCAGAAGAAATGGCCACGGCTGCACAAGGGAGCTTGTTTCTGACGCAATGGTCATCATTTGGGGGCAATTTGCCCGAGTTTCAGAAGAATGCAGCAGGTGCGGGGCATTTCAATCCGATCGTTGATTTTGACGGCATCGTGCGGCGCGTACCCATGCTGGCAACATTTCAGGGGAATTATTACGAATCACTTTCGATGGCCATGGTGCGTGCCTACTTAGGGTTTCCAAAAGTCATTCCTGGCTTTCCGGGTAGTGAGGCAGGCGATAGCAGCGGAATGCTGGAGTGGTTGGATGTGGGGCCACTGCGTATTCCCGTGGATGAACATGCGTCGGCATTGATTCCCTACCGGGGATACGAGGGGAGCTTTCCCTATTTTTCAATGTCAGACATCCTGAAGAAGCGCATTCCGGTCGAGCAGCTCAGGGGGCGTATTGCTCTGGTAGGAACCAGCGCGCCCGGCCTGAAGGATCAGCGGGCGACGCCGGTAGGTGAGGCATATTCGGGCGTCGAGATGCATGCCAATCTGATTGCCGGCATGTTGGATGGCCGTATCAAGCTCAAGCCGTCTTATGCGCTGGTAATTGATCTCCTGCAGATCATGGTCGCGGGATTATTGATGATCTTTCTATTGCCTCGACTGTCGCCGTTGCGTGCCAGTTTGATGGCTGTGTTGTTGCTGTCGGTCTTGCTTGGTGTCAACTTCTTGCTTTGGCAACAGGCCAATTTTGTATTGCCCTTGGCAGCCGCATTGGTGCTCGTCATGACGCTCTTTGCACTCAATATGTCCTGGGGCTATTTTGTCGAATCGCGCAGCAAGCGTCAGATGACAGGATTATTCGGACAATATCTGCCTCCTGAGCTTGTGGAGGAAATGAGCCGAGATCCTGAGAACTACAGCATGGCCGGTCGTAAAGCCGAACTCACCGTATTGTTTTCTGATGTGCGGGGCTTTACCACCATTTCAGAAGGTCTGGGGCCGGATGAATTGGCAGACCTGATGAATGAATATCTGGGCGCCATGACACAGGTCATCCGTGCTCGTCGCGGTACCCTTGATAAATACATTGGGGATGCCATCATGGCTTTCTGGGGTGCGCCGGTGGATGATCCGGATCATGCGAAGCACGCTGTTCTGGCTGCTATCGAAATGCAGCAGGCCATGCCCGCATTGAATCGTGCCCTTGTGCAGAAGGGTTGGCCCGAACTCAAGATTGGCATTGGTGTGAATACTGGCATCATGACTGTGGGGGACATGGGTTCACCCGTTCGTCAGTCTTATACGGTGATGGGGGATGCGGTGAACTTGGGATCCCGTCTTGAAGGCATTACAAAACAGTACGGAACGGGGATGCTGGTGGGTGAGGAAACCTGGGCAAAACTGAAGGATGTGATTGCTTTTCGTGAAATGGACCGTGTACGTGTCAAAGGCAAGGCGGAGCCTGTGGGGATTTACGAGCCCTTGTGCGAGATTAGCCAGATGATGCCAGCAATGCAGATAGAGCTGGATGCATGGAATCAGATACTGCACCAGTATCGTTCCCAGCAATGGGATGCAGCAGAGCAAGGGTTACAAGCATTGATCAAGAATGATGCTTCACCTCGATATGTCTATACGCTCTATCTTGAACGAATTACACATTTACGCGAACATCCTCCTGGCGAACAATGGGATGGCGTGACAACCTTTGAAACGAAATAAATGGACCTTATCCTAGACACGGAAATTAATGCGGATAGCTATGGCATTGTTTGTCGTGTGTTATGTGTTGTGTCTTGGGTAACGGAACGAAATAGAACTGAACAGAACTGAACAGGACGGAACTTATTGTGGCAACTGTGTCATCGACCGATCAAGAAAATCTCGGCGCAGGAGATGTCAACGCACGCCTGAATTTTTTCAAGAATCTTCAATCCGTTACCAACAAGATTCATGCGACGAATAACATCGACGAAATCATGCTTGAGCTTTCACAGGATATTTGCAGCCTGTTCAATGCAGATCGTCTGACGATTTATGCCGTAAGCGAAGACAAGTCAGCCATTGTCTCCAAAGTTAAAATCGGTCTCAATTCTTTCAGGGATCTCAAGCTGCCGATTACGGATCAGAGCGTGGCGGGTTATGTGGCACTGTCCCATAAATCCATCAATCTGCGTGACGTTTATGATGATGTAGAACTCAAATCGCATCATCCGGGCTTGCGATTCTTGCAGGAGGTTGATAAGCGGACGGGTTACCGCACCAAGGAAATGCTGGTCGTTCCCATTTTGACAGCTACCGATGAAATTGTCGGGGTAGTGCAAGTTATCAATAACAAATTAGGCCAACCTTTTTCCTCTTTGGTTGAGGATGGGCTCAAGAGCCTGTGTGAAACGCTGGCGATTGCTTTCACCCAACGTGCCAGGCCACAAGTGGCCAAAACAAAATATGACCAGCTGGTGCTGGATGCGCTCATTTCTGCCCAGGAAATGGAACTGGCCATCCGTTCGGCGCGTCACAAAAATGTGGACATCGAAGAAGTGCTGATCGATGAGTTTCAGGTCAAGCTACCTGCCATCGGTACGGCACTCGGCAAGTTTTTTAATGTTCCTTATGAGCCGTATAAGCATGATCGCGTCAAACCGCTGGATTTGCTGAAAAATCTTCGCCGAGAATATCTGGAGCAAAACCAGTGGTTTCCGCTTGAGGAAACCAACGAGGGCATTGTCGTCGTAGCAATGGATCCCGAGCAGATCAAGAGCTCGCGTATCGTCAATAACATCTACATCCGCAGCAAACTCTCCTATCGCGTCACAACGCTGCGTGAGTTCAGGCAGAGTCTCGATTTTCTGTTTGGAGCACAGGCCGGTGAAATGGAGGGGGGCTCGGTCGGCGAAATGCTTTCGGCCATGGAGGATGATCCTGAGGAATCTGCAGAGATATCAGCCTCGGATCGATCGGCAGCGGATGACAATGAGCTCGTCAAGCTGGTCAATAAGGTCATTATGGATGCTTACCAGCAGGGGGCTTCCGATATTCACATCGAACCGGCACCCGGCAAGGCAAAAACGCTCATTCGTTTCCGTAAGGATGGCTCGCTGGTCAAATATATCGAGGTTCCATCCAGTTACCGCGCTGCAATGGCGGCACGTATCAAGATCATGTGTGATCTTGATATTTCCGAACGTCGTCGGCCGCAGGATGGCAAGATCAAGTTCAAAAAATTCGGCCCGCTGGATATCGAATTGCGTGTGGCGACCATTCCTTCGGTGGGAGGTGAGGATGTCGTCATGCGTATTCTGGCTGCGGGCGAACCGATTCCGCTCGAAAAACTGGGTGTGCTGCCGGCCAATCTGGAACGCCTCAAGAGTGCCATATCCAAACCCTATGGCCTGTTCTTCGTTTGCGGCCCGACGGGTTCTGGTAAAACCACTACACTGCATTCGGTACTCAAATATCTCAATAATGTGGATACCAAAATCTGGACGGCGGAAGACCCGGTGGAAATCACCCAGAAGGGGCTGAGGCAGGTACAGATCAACAAGAAGGCGGGCATCGATTTTGCCACCATCATGAAGGCTTTCCTGCGTGCTGATCCGGACATCATCATGGTGGGTGAAATGCGTGATGCGGAAACGACCAGCATCGGTATCGAGGCCTCGTTGACCGGTCACCTTGTCTTTGCCACCCTGCATACCAATAGTGCGCCAGAATCCATCATCCGTTTGCTCGATATGGGCATGGATCCTTTCAACTTTTCTGATGCATTGTTGGGCATTCTGGCTCAGCGTCTGGCGAAACGCTTGTGCAAATGCAAGGAAGCCTATACGCCGGATGATGCTGAAATGCAGCTCTTTCTCAAGGAATATTGCACGGAGCTGGTACATACCGAGGCGTTCAAAAAAGATGCCGATGCTTCCTATAAAAAGATTCACGACCGGTGGCTGAGGGACTATGCCAAAGAGGGAAAGTTCACGCTGTATCACGCGAAGGGTTGTGCTGAATGTAACGATACAGGCTACAAGGGTCGTCTGGGTTTGCATGAGTTGATGCTGGGCAGCGACCATGTGAAAAAGCTGATACAAGAGCATGCGCGCGTGGCGGATCTACTGGCGGCCGCATTGGAGGAGGACATGATGACGTTGAAAATGGATGGTATGGAGAAAGTGTTGCAAGGGCTGACGGATCTGAAGATCGTGCGTTCGGTTTGTATCAAGTAAATATGATCAATCACTCACTTGGTGATGGCAAAGGGACAGCGATGACGACTGAATCCATTGATCTGCAATCCCTTTTTCAACGACTTGAGCAGCTCAATGCCATCGGTGCGGCTTTATCCAGTGAACGAGATATTGATCGTTTGCTGGAAAAAATTCTGGTTGCTGCCAAAGAAATTACGCATGCCGATGGAGGTACGCTCTATCTGGTTTCAGAAGATGAGCAAAGTTTGCGTTTTGCCATCATGCATAACGACACTCTGCATACGGCGCTGGGAGGAACATCAGGGCATCCGATTGACTTCCCTCGTTTGCCGTATACCGATGAGCAAGGGCAGCCCAATAACTCCATGGTGGCCGTTTATGCGGCCATCCATTCGGAAACGGTCAATATTGCAGATGCCTATTCCGCTGAAGGCTTCGATTTTTCTGGCACGCGTAAATTTGATGAGCGCACAGGTTATCGATCGCGTTCCTTCCTGACCGTTCCGATGAGAAATCACGAAAATGTCGTGATTGGTGTGCTTCAATTGATCAATGCCCAGCGACCGGAAACACACGAGGTCGTATCATTTTCAGCAGCTGATCAGCAACTCGTCGAGTCTTTGTCCTCACAAGCAGCGATCGCTTTGACCAATCGGCAATTGATTCAGCAACTGGAAATTCTGTTCGAATCTTTCATCGGATTGATCAATTTGGCGATTGATGAAAAATCACCGTACACACGTGGACATTGTGAACGTGTACCCGTGCTGACCATGATGTTGGCCGAGGCAGCGAATAAAGCTCAGCATGGTGATCTGGCTGGTTTTCATATGAACGACCGCGATCTTTACGAACTCAAGATTGCTGGTCTGTTGCATGATTGTGGCAAGGTGACAACCCCTGTGCATGTCGTGGATAAGGCAACCAAACTCCAGACGATCTATGATCGTATTCATACGGTGGATACGCGGTTTGAAGTCCTGCTCCGCGATGCGGAAATCGACAGATTGCAAGCAAAGTTGCAGGAGACATCTGCATCGGCTTCGTCCAGAACTGACGAAATTCATGCGCAACGTATTGCGCAGATACGAGCGGATCGTGAATTTCTGAGACACGTCAATATCGGTGATGAGGCGATGAGCGAGGCCGATCAGCAGCGTGTTCGCAAGATAGGAACGGAGTATCGCTGGCGAAATGAACATGATGAAGTAGTCGATTTTCTCAATGCAGACGAAATCGAAAATCTCACCATCCGTGCAGGTACGTTGACGGCTGCCGAACGTGAAATCATCAATCACCACATTGTGGCGACCATCCGGATGCTGGAAGAATTACCCTGGCCACGACATTTGACGCGTGTTCCCGAGTTTGCAGGAGGGCACCACGAACGCATGGATGGAAAGGGATATCCCAAAGGGCTCAAGCGTGAAGAAATGTCCATACAGGCACGCATCATGGGGATTGCCGATATTTTCGAGGCGCTGACGGCGAAAGACCGCCCTTACAAGCCGGGCAAGACGCTTTCGGAATCATTATTCATCATGGGCAAGTTCAAGGAAAATGGACACATCGATCCCGATTTGTTCGATGTGTTTGTGCGGGAACGCGTTTATTTGACGTATGCCGAACGATTTCTTGACCCACAACAGATCGATGTCGTGGATGACAATAAAATTCCAGGCTACGTTCCGTAATAGTTCAGGCCGTTTTCAGCTCGCTGAGTAGATCAGGGTGACGGTCGGAGAGTTTGAACAGTTTAACGATCATGGTAGCCATCTCCACCCACAGAGGATGAAATAATCGTTACCCG
>CAYTHB010000058.1:0-17640 GCA_964437515.1 uncultured Sterolibacterium sp. | reverse complement strand
TGAGGTCACTGCGATGGAGATTGCGTCGAGAGGGTTCGGATTCTGATCTTTGTGATCATCCAGCCATGCTCGCGCCGCTTCAACGAAGTCATCGTAGGCTTTTTTTCCAGTTCTAATTCCTTCGATTGTAGGAAGCACGCTAGAGAGCATGGTGCTCTCTAGCGTGCCTGGGCCAGGATAATAAACAGATAGAATATTCTCTCCGTCGCCGACCTGATCAGATAGCTGACCAACGTTGGTCGTTTGCTCTCCTGATGCTGGCTGCGCTTTGTCATTGTTAGTGCCATCGAATGCCGCAAAGAAGACAAA
This sequence comes from uncultured Sterolibacterium sp., assembly GCA_964437515.1. Classification (GTDB taxonomy): domain Bacteria; phylum Pseudomonadota; class Gammaproteobacteria; order Burkholderiales; family Rhodocyclaceae; genus Sterolibacterium. The sequence continues at coordinate 17,331 of CAYTHB010000058.1, read as the reverse complement.
TTTATCGGCAGACAGGGTGCGTGTTGCAGCGTTGCCGATGGCGATGGCTTGCCGTTGCACCAAGAGCGCGTCGGCGTCAGAGATCGGAGTCCAGGATGCGGTCATTTCGTGTTTCCTTCAGGCGAAAAATAAGGTCAGTATTTTGGTTGATCGGGATAGATAATCGTGTATTTCCGATCCCTGTATTTCCGAAGATTATTCAGCGGTGAGCCAGGTTCGATGTGCTCTGGAGAAATTAAGTAAACGAATATCTGATCTCCCTTGATCACAAAGTAAATCTTGTGATTCTCGATATTTCGGGATAATTGCTGCCGTAGGTTGATCGTCTCCTGATGAATTTCACCTGTTGCTTTGATACGCCACTTGACATAGAGAAAGTCACCGACAAGCATCGGCCCCGACACGCCCGTTTGCTGGCGTATCCGTCCGCTTTCTAATGCCCAGTTGGGTGGTGCTGCGCCTGGTAGCTTGGAGTCACCATATCGATAATCCAAAACTTCAACATCCGGGCTATCCCAGCTAGCATTAAATTCAAACGAGTGATCCACCACTCGGGGCTGCATCGCGCATGCCGTGGCTACCCACATAATTGCCACGAGCGTTAGAAAGTGGGCGTACACCATGCGCCAATCGCGGAACCCCATATTGCCAAATTGATACTTCATGTTTTTTCCTCCCATTCGCAAGCTATTCACACCACTGGCGGGGCTCAATGGAGTGTGCGTTGTCCAGAACAAATTTCGAACCCAGCAGGGTCGCTGCGAGACGACCCACCGCCGTTGCTCCGGCGATGATGCTCAAGAATGTCACGATGGCACTGGGGTCGGCGTCGATTGAAATGGAGGTGCCGAGGTGCTCACCCCCGGCCAGCCGAATGATGTCGCCTTGGTTGTAGATGTTGAGGACGTCGTTGCCGGCACCGGCGGCAATGTCGCTTGGGATTCCAGGAGCCTAGAAGGTGACGGCGGAAACTTGTGTTGTGTATCCCGCACGGCATAGGGCGGCATAAGCGGCCGCTGCTTCGTTGCCACCCAGCGAGTGGCCGGTTTCGATGATTGTGGCGCCTTCATGTTCAACAGCGACGTTCAATGCAAACTTGATCGCATCGTTTTGCGCATCAAACCTTGGTACGCGGCCAACTGAATATCACTCCACAAGTCTTTGAGACTGGTCGGAACCGTGCCGCGATTGGCAATGACAATCTCGCCGGTGCGCGTGTTGCGGTAGGCGACGCCGTAGTAATGAGTATCCAGATTTGAAAACTGGTTAATGATCGCCCAGTAATCGTTTTCCAGCTTGAGCCAGCTTCCCGTGGCAGCTGGTTCATAGGATGCCGAACTCATTTGCGCCAATTCGAGTAATGTTGCTATGGTGTTTTCCTTGTCCGTAAAGAGTCGTTTGGGTTATTTCAGTTTCCAGATTTGAATTTTTGTGCCGCCATTGGTCACGGCCATGAAGCGGCTGTCTCGCGAGAACACAATATTCAAACCATGGTCGTCAATCGGAATTTCCTGCAGCATCGTCTTGTGCTGCCCGTCCCAAAGGCGAATCTTGTGATTGATATGAGCCTCAGCTAAATACTTGCCATCAGGTGAGTAGCGCAATGCCGAAATATATGCTGGTGCCTGCACTGGTTCAGCATTGATCTGCTGCCCAGTCTGTGCGTCGAATATCTTGACGATATCGGGTCCAGTGGATGAACCACCAACAATCACACCGGCGGCGATCTGCTTGCCGTCGGTGCTCCAGGCGAGTCGTTTGATTCCGTTATCGAGGGGAAACGCAGCAATCGATTTGATGATCCGGTGGTTCTGCAAATCAACAACTAGGATTCTGGGTTGATTGAGAACCCCGGAGCCCAAATCGATACCGCCAATGGCGGCATATTTCCCGTCGGGGCTGATCGCCATGGCAATGGGAGACAAGGGTTCCGTCACTAACCCCCAACTCGGCTCCCAAGTCTGGGTACTGTAGGCAATCAGATTGTCGCCGGAGATAGGTCCCCGTCTGGCGATGCGCAGCATCAGTTGAGAGTCCGGGGTAAAGCCAACGGCGTAGCACGCACCCGGAATCGGATCATTAATTTCCTTAAGTAATTGGCCTGTCTTGGCATCGAAGAGATGGATGACGCGGGGTTTTGCGTCGCGGTCATGACAGACCGCCAGAAACCGCCCATCAGGGCTGTAGCGTATCCCTTCGGACATGGTGTAATTGGCGCCGCCTTCTGCCTCCAGTTTCAGCACAATCTTTTTTGCCTCCCAATCCCAGACATGCACTTCACTGCTCTGCGCATACGAGCTCGTTGCCAGATGCTTCCCATCCGGGCTGAAATCCAGTCCGTTTACGTTGATGGTGTCTTTGATCTCCATATACTTCACGGCTACATCGCTCATTTTTGCTGCTCCTGAATTGCTTGATTTGAAGAAATTGAACAGCGGGTTGTCGCTGGCGTGGCACGGGGTCATCGCTCCGGTGATGGCCAGTACTCCGATTACTACGGCTTTCGCGTAAACCGTAGGGATCAGCGCCATATTTTTCTCGGTTTTCATATTGTTAAACTCCAGCAGTGTTTGTCCTGCATTAATAGAACCTGCGTCATCGCGCTTCCATCTCACTTGTTTCCGCAACCCAGCCCGACGGCTCCAGCATCTGCTCGGGCTCTATCCGAAGCTTCTCACTGCCCAGTAACTAGCCTTGATTCGACGCTTTGTGGAATTTCGCAATCATCAACGTATTGCACTTCGATCTTGAAATCGCCCTGTGAAAATTTCATCACGAGCGTCGCTGTATCGATGGTGCACAAGATGACAAGTGCAGTAGAAATTGACAGCCTGTCAGACTCCGCGTAGCAGGCGGTCTTCGGCTACGGCCAGTGCGCTGGCCGTTCCCTGCAATACCAGAATATCGCCGGCTTCCAGATGGGTCTCCAGGTCGGGAGAAATATGCCGCGCACCGTGGCGGCGCAGGGAAAGCACGCTGACATCCACATCATCCAGTGCCAATGCACTGAGGGGGCGTGTAATGGCATGGCTACCTGGATTCAGTGCCACAGTCAGCAGGCGTACCTGATCTTCATCCGACAGATATTCGCCACTATCCGTCGCCCCCGGAAAGAACCCGCGCAGCAATGCATAATGCTGCTGGCGTGCCTCACGCAACAGATGGATGACACGCTGCATGGGAACCCCCAACAAGGCCAGCGCATGTGTTGCCAGCATTACGCTGGATTCCAGTGCTTCCGGAACGACTTCAGCCGCACCCGCCGCTTCGAAGCGTGCCACATCGCGTTCTTCAGCCGCACGAACCACCACCGGCAAACCAGGGCGAAGCGTGCGCGCATGATGCAGGACACGCAAGGCCAACTGCGGATCGTTCGATGTGACCACCACCACATCCGCACGCATGATTCCCGCAGCCACCAGCGTTTCGTGTTGAGAGGCATCGCCAAACACAACGGAGTCTCCCGCCGCTGCCGCTTCACGAACACGTTCGGGATCCAGGTCGAGTGCGATGAGAGGAATATTCTCTTTTTCAAGAAACCGCGCCAGATGTTGCCCGGTACGCCCATAACCGCAAAGGATGACGTGCTTTTCGCTGGTGATGGTGCGTGCCGCGATCGTCGTGAGCGTCATGGAACGCATCAACCATTCAGATGCCACAAAACGCAGTACGATTTTGTCGCTGTATTGAATCAACAAGGGTGCAGCCACCAGAGACAGAACCAGTGCCGCCAATACACTTTGTGCCACCGATGCTGACAATAAATGCTTTTCCAGCCCCAATGTCAGGAGCACAAAACCGAACTCTCCACCGGCACACAGCCACAATCCCGAACGCAAGGCTACGGCAGACGTCGCTCCCGACAGGCGAGAAATCAAAAAGACAACGGTGAGCTTGAGCAATAACAAACCAATGACCAAACCCGCCACAAACAAGAAATTCTGAGCGATCAACGCTGGATCGAGATACATGCCCACCGTGATGAAAAACAGCCCCAGCAACACATCACGGAAAGGCTTGATATCCTCTTCCACCTTGAAACGATATTCGGTTTCCGAAATCAGCATCCCGGCAAGAAAAGCGCCCAATGCCATGGAAAGCCCCACCACTTCGGTAAACCACGCCAGACCCAATGTAATCAACAAGACATTGAGGATGAACAATTCCGTCGATTTACGTCGAGCCACCACGGTAAACCAGGCACGCATGATGCGTTGCCCGAGAAAAATAACGACGCCCAGCGTGACCACGGCCTTGAGCATCGCCCACAACAATGTCGCGGTCAGATCATCCCCCTCACCCGCCAGCGCAGGGAGAAGGATCAGCAACGGGATGACGGCAATATCCTGAAACAGGAGCACCCCCATCACCTGACGGCCATGCGCTGAATCCAGTTCGCCACGCTCAATCAGGAGCTTGCTGGCGACCGCCGTGGATGACATGGCCAAAGCCCCACCCAAGGCTACGGCTCCACGCCAGGGCAAACCCACCACAGCAGCGAACAACAGGATGCCCAGCATGGTGACGACCACCTGTGCCAGTCCCAGCCCAAATACCAGTCGTTTCATGCTGAACAATCGCGGTAGCGAAAACTCCAGCCCGATGGTAAACATCAGGAAGACCACGCCAAATTCTGCCAGGTGACGGGCGCTCTCAGCTTCCGGCATGAGTTTCAGGGCATTGGGGCCGATCAAGGCGCCCACCAGCAAATAACCGATGACCGGCGGCAATTGCAATGAACGAAAGAGTGCCACGACCACCACGGAGGAAGCCAGCAACGTCAGTACAAGATCCAGCGTATTGCCCATAAATCGATGTGCGGTCAGTCGCGTCCAGAAGCCGCGATTCGGTTTGTTATAATTTCATATTCCAATACTCTAACGCACATGATCACCATTTCAATCACCCTATCCACCCACAGCGAATGAAATAAGTGTGCTCCATCACCCCACTCCACCCACGCCTCCTTCGAAGGTGGAGACGAATTTGCGCACTACACTCGCAGCTTCGATCCAAGACTGCGACTCTGATTTTGGCATTTCATCAACAATCCTCATGAGCCCATCCGACGTATCTGATACGTTCCACGCATCGCATACCGATCCAACGCATTCCAATCCTCGCCCGATTGAAATGGCGCGGCGCGTCCTGCAAATCGAAGCCGATGCCATCATCGCCCTGCAACAGCGGCTGGGAACAGATTTCCTGCGCGCCATTCGCCTGATCCTCGATTGTCAGGGACGAATCATTGTGAGTGGCCTGGGCAAATCCGGTCATATCGGTCGAAAAATCGCAGCAACCCTTGCCAGCACGGGCACGCCCGCCTACTTTGTCCATGCCGCCGAAGCGGTGCATGGTGATTTGGGCATGATTACCCAGAACGATGTGCTCATCGCCATTTCCAATTCCGGAGAAAGCGATGAACTTCTGACCATCGTTCCACTTATCAAGCGGCAAGGAGGACGACTGATTGCCATGACCGGCAATCCGGAATCCACTCTCGCACGCGAAGCCGACATTCATCTCGATGCGGGGGTTGCCGAAGAAGCCTGCCCACTCAATCTGGCACCCACCGCCAGCACCACCGCCGCACTGGCGCTGGGGGATGCACTGGCCGTGGCTCTACTCGATGCACGTGGTTTTGGCGCGGCTGATTTTGCCCGATCGCACCCCGGTGGCGCACTCGGGCGACGGCTGCTAACCCATGTCAGTGACGTCATGCGTCCTGCCAGTGCGGTTCCACAAATCACAGACACGGCTTCCGTCATTGATGCACTGAGCGCCAGTTCCAGTGGTGGCATGGGCATGGTGGCGGTACTCGATGGCAAAAATCGTTTGTGCGGCATATTCACCGACGGCGACTTACGTCGCGCCCTGCAAAAACTGGGCGATCTCCGATCAACCTCGGTAGGATCGGTCATGACGCATCAGCCTCGTACCATCGCCCCACAAAAACTGGCCGTCGAAGCCGTACAAATCATGGAAACCCACAAAATTACCCAATTACTGGTGCTCGATGATGAAGGCCAGCTCATGGGCGCACTCACCATGCACGATCTCTTTCGCGCCAAGGTGGTTTAACCATGAGCACTTCTGCAATGAACAAAGCGCGTGGCCTACGCCTGATGGGATTCGATGTCGATGGCGTACTCACCGACGGCACGCTCTGGTTTTCTGCTCAGGGCGACGAAATGAAAGGCTTCAATACGCTGGATGGCCACGGCCTGAAAATGCTGGCTGAAAGCGGTATCACACTCGCCATCATCACAGGGCGTCGTTCACGCGCCGTTGAACTGCGTGCCGCCAATCTGGGTATCGAACTTCTGTTACAAGGCGTCGAAGACAAGCGTCGCGCCATGCAAAACCTGCTGGAGGCGCGTGGATTAAGCTTTGCCGAAGCGGGCTATATGGGGGACGACATCGTCGATCTGCCTGTTCTGCGCGCCTGTGGCTTTTCCGCCAGCGTGCCCAATGGTCACGCACTGGTGCAGCGTCATGTCGATCATGTCACCCAATCTGAAGGGGGGCGCGGTGCGGTGCGCGAAGTCTGTGAATTGATCCTCGCCGCACAAGGCAAGCTGGACACCGCCCTGGCACCTTACTTGACCGACATACCCGCCCCCGGATCAAGATTGTGAGAATCCAGGCAGCGCCATTCTTTCCCCTCTTGCTACTGGCTCTGCTGGCCGGTGGAACGTTCTGGCTGGATCGCGCAAGCCAGATCGATGAAGTCAGTCGCAACGGAAAGAATCGTCATGACCCCGACTTTATCGTTCAAGATTTCACGACCCAACGCTTCAGCCTCGATGGCCAGCTGCAACATCAACTCTCTGCACAGATCATGACCCACTATCCTGACGACGACACAACCGAAGTCAGCACTCCGTCGCTCATTTATTACGGGCAAAAACTTCCCCTGCATATCAATGCCGAACGCGCCTGGATCAGCAAGGACGGCAAGGAAGTCCGGCTCATGGGTGATGTGCGCATGAAGCGTGAAGCAGATCAGCATCATGCCGAGTTACTGCTCAAGACAACCGAGCTTCGTGTCTTTCCAGATGATGAAATCGCCCGAACCCAGACCCCGGTGACCATTTTCGATGGCCTCAGCACGCTACAGGGAAACGGTCTTGAAGCCAATAACCACACGCAAACGTTCACCTTGCTGGGACATGTACGAGGTCTGTTGCAACGCCCTCACCATCCATAAATATTGGCACTATCCATGAAGACGACACATATTTTCTTATTGGTTTGCGCCTCTTTGCTCGCAAGTGTGGCGCACGCCGAAAAAGCCGACCGTGACAAGCCTGTCCAGCTCGAATCCGACCGGATTACCGTCGATGACGCCAAAAAAATACATACCTTGGAAGGTAATGTCGTGCTGATTCAAGGCACGCTCACCATCCGCTGCAACAAGCTGGTCGTCACACAGGATGCCGAAGGCTTTCAAAGGGGAACGGCAACGGGCGGTCCGGGCGGACTGGCACGGTTCCGGCAAAAACGCGAGGGTACGAATGAATATATCGATGGCGAAGCTGAACGTATCGTCCACGATGCCCACGCGGAAAAAACAGAATTCTTCCAGCGAGCCTACATTAAAAGTGGCAATGACGAAGTCCGAGGGCAATACATCCTCTATAACGGCAACACCGAAAATTATCTCGTGACTAGCGGCCCGAATGGCACCGTGGCCAACAATGCCAACAATACCGGTAAGAACAGCCGCGTGCGGGTCATCATCCAGCCCAAACCACGTACCACTGCCCCGACGCCCTAAGAATCCGTAAAAACTGCAAACATTTCCACGACGCTCGAAAGTCCTGCCATGAACTACGAAAACATCATCGTTGAAACCCGTAACAAGGTCGGTCTCATCACGCTCAACCGCCCCAAGGCATTGAACGCGCTTAACGATGCCCTGATCGACGAACTGGGTCATGCATTGGATACCTTCGAGACCAACGAAAACATTGGTTGTATCGTCATCACCGGCTCTGAAAAAGCCTTTGCGGCGGGTGCCGATATTGGCGCCATGAAGGATTACAGCTTCATGGATGTCTACAAAGCCAACTACATCAGTACCAACTGGGATCGCGTGCCGCGCTTTCGCAAGCCCATGATTGCCGCTGTCGCAGGCTATGCGCTGGGGGGCGGCTGCGAACTGGCCATGATGTGTGACTTCATTCTCGCCGCCGATAACGCCCAGTTCGGCCAGCCCGAAGTCAAACTGGGTGTGTTGCCAGGCTCAGGAGGAACGCAACGCATGCCACGCGCCATCGGCAAGGCCAAAGCCATGGAACTCTGCCTCACCGGCCGCTTCATGGATGCCGCCGAAGCCGAACGGGCAGGACTGGTCGCACGCATCGTCCCCGCAGATAAACTACTCGACGAAGCCCTCGCCAGTGCCGAAAAAATCGCCACCTTTTCCCTGCCCGTCACCATGATGATCAAGGAACTGATCAATAGCGCGTATGAGTCCGGTTTGCAGGAAGGCTTGCTGTTTGAACGTCGCAACTTCCATGCAACCTTTGCCATGGAAGATCAAAAAGAAGGCATGGCTGCCTTCATCGAAAAGCGCGAACCCCGGTTCAAGAATCGCTAAATCAATCGAGGCACCTGCCGCTCCCTGCGGTATCGCAGCATCATGGTTTCGCCATGATGCACCGCCATAATTTTCAGGATTTTTCTGCCACGCAATAACGCCTTCTGAATTATTGCGTTGCGCCACAAAATTCGTCATCAAAAATGCACAAAAACAAAAAGCACAATAAAAACAACAACGTTTCACTTTGAACCCATCGCAAAATATTTTTGTGCAGTGCGCAAAAAATACTTGACATGCCTGTTTGCCACTCTATAATGGCTCCTGTAGTGCAGTGCAACAAAATTTTGTTTCAGTTGCCTAGCCTTGAATTTTTAGTCCGAATTTTTCGTACTTGCAGTACCCCGTTTTTAACTTTCATCATTTCATCCAAACTCATCTCAGGAGAACACCATGCTGAACGTCAATATCCCCGAACAATTCACCACCGCTAACAAGGCCAATGTGGAAGCCATGCTGAATCTGGCCAACACCGTTTTCGCCAGCGCCGAGCGTTTCGCCGCGCTGAACCTGAACACCGCTCGCACCCTGCTGGAAGACAGCGTGTCCAACACCAAGGCACTGCTGGGTGCCAAGGACATTCAGGAACTGGTTGCCCTGCAAGCCGCGCTGGCTCAGCCGAGCGTTGAAAAGGCTCTGGCCTACTCGCGTAGCGTGTATGAAATCACCGCTCAGACCCAAGAAGAAATCTCCAAGGTCGTTGAAGCCCAATTCGCTGAAGCCAACAAGACCGTGACCACCGCGCTGGACAAGGCTGCCAAGAACGCCCCCGCCGGTTCCGATGTCGCTGTCGCTGCTGTGAAGTCGGCCATCGCCGCCGCCAACTCCGCTTACGACAGCATCAGCAAGGCTGCCAAGCAAGTTGCTGAAATTACCGAAGCCAACGTCGCTGCTGCCACCAACGCCACCGTCAAGGCCGTGAGCACGGCTTCGACCGCTGCCAAGAGCAAGAAGGCTGCCTAATCAAGCTGGTGTAACGTCTCCTCCTCCAGCCGTATTTGGCTGGTTTCAACCCGGTGCGCTGCGCCGGGTTTTTTTTCGTCTGTATTTTTTGTTTGTGTATGCGTAAAAATGTGTTGAACATAAACTTGGCAGCGACTATTTTTTGATAAAACTGCCTGTTGCCCACTTCATTGCCCGAACTCTCATGAACAATCCAGCCCTGCAAATCCCCATCGAATTTCCAGACTTCCCCGTGGAACGCATACGCTTCAAAGCGGGATCGTTTGGGCTATCCCTGCCAGACTATGCCGGAGGCGTTCTGCGTGGCGGATTTGGTCTGGCTTTACGACGCGTCTCACAGGCAGCCTGGAATGACCTGTTTGGCAATGACCGAGAAGACAGCCTGTTTGTGCCTTACATGCTGGTACCACCGATTGCCGTTGCCCCTGCCGATTCGCACAAATATGGTGCGGGAGACACATTCGAATTTGAACTCCGCTTGTTTGGCACCGCCATTGCGCACCATGCCGCCTGCATTCAAGCACTGGAACTACTCGGAAAACTTGGTCTAGGACGTGAAAGAGGACGCTTTGCTTTGCTTGGAGCAAGCCACATTCGACCTGAGGAACCCGAGCCATTCAAGCTAGCCGCCCCTACCTGGATGACACCGAATCAATTACACGTCAGCGGGATGGCCAGCGACTGGCTAAGGCCATGCTCCACCCCCGTTGAAAGTGTCCAGATCAATCTGGAAACACCGCTGCGTCTCAAGCATGAAGGACACCTGCTAGGGCAAGCACCCGATTTTTCCGTCCTCTGGCGGCGGCTTTATGCACGTATCGCGCTGGCGGCAGGAAGCCCGGTTATTGAAACCCGGCAAAGACAAACCATGAATGAAATTGCCGCCAGCATCCGCTGCCTGTCAACACAAGTTCATTGGCAGGATTGGACACGCTATTCCGCGCGCCAAAAAAGCGAAATGTTGTTTGGCGGACTGCTCGGCACCTTGCAATATCGAGGCGACTTGTCGCCCTTCCTGCCCTGGCTCAGTCTGGGCAGTGTTCTTGGTCTGGGTGGCAAAACCACCTTTGGACTCGGCTGCTACCGCATGCAAAGCCTGGAAAACCCGCAGGTTGAAGATATGTCATGAAAATCGCCAAGCACCTCAAACTGCGCGCAACACTCAAGCCACGCAACCCACTGGTTGCTCCCGCCCTGATGCGCAAAGCCGGCAAGCACCGGAAATCCGAAAAGACCAAGCACCGTGACGAAAAGCGGATTCTGTCGTATGACATCCAGTTTTCATCGCTTGACGACTAAGGAAACGCTGAAAACTCGCCGATCGTCATCGAGAATATCGCGACTTCGAAATTCACGCCATGCCCTGATTCCAAGCAGCATGTTTTTACTCATCTAACATGCCACCGCCATACTGGCCAAGGCTACGATCAATTTCCCTGTTGATACTGCCTCTCTGATCCCTGCGCTGAGCATCGATATCAACTGAATATCTTAATTGATCGCTTGGCTTGCTCAAATCATATTCGTAGTTTCTGCCCGATGTGCCTTGATACCGCTGCGCACTACTCTGGCCGACAGAGGGGCTGTCTACACTTGCGCCCATGCATTGGCCATTGACGACAGGACCAACGCAGCCTGCCTGTGCATTGAAACTCAAACTAGCGCCAGCCACAAGACAAGCTACTAAAACTATGGTGTTTTTCATTTTATTTCCTTTCTAAGATGGATCAGATTAATGCATCTGGGGGTTTTACTTCTTAGTGATGGTTCTTGCAATTGGTTTTTAAGCCAAGGTTTTAAAGCCAGTGATGTCACAGTGTCAGAGCAATTTCAAAAAGGATCCGCACATTCGTCACCAAAGAACACGATGCAACTTGTTTTGTTTCTTGCGCGCTGCATGGCTTGGCGCACGCTTGGTACGCGGTTGTAAGCTTCTTCGAGTGAAAGCACGACGGCCATGGCTGCACGTTTCACAGCATCGGCTACGCAGGCATTTGCCGGTCCGTGAATTCCGATGATCTGCCAACTGCCTTCGCTTGATTCCATCACTGCCATCGTGGCCACATGTCTACCTGATTTCTGCTCATATACTGCCCAGGCGCGCATCATCTCGTTACGGAATTTATCTTCGTAGTCGGCGATGCAGTGCGACATTTCCTTGCCTTCGAACTCCAGCGCAGCTTTGCTGGCCAGGGCAACAAAACGATAGCCGTTGAATTCGATTTTGGTCAGAAAGGGCGCCCAATCATGACTACCCAGGCCATTTTTGTGGCACACCTGCTGAAATTTTTCTTGCAAATACCTCCAGCCACCTTTCAGTTGGGAATCCGACAGCTGTTTATACACACCCTGACCAAAAAACCATTGCGCCAATGGCGTGACCTGGTCGTGTATGAATGTGGCAACATCGCTGCCTGCGTATTCAGCCATCTGTACAGCCTGCCAGAGTGCACGAAAAAACAAGGGAGGAATGGCCGCGATATTTCCCCCGGGCAGACGCCAATGACTCATTGATTGAGACAGCACCAGCGGTGGCAATACGCTCATTTCGCAAGCCTGCAGCAGTTTCAGCCAATCCACCGCCATCAATGTGTGCTGTCTCAATGGTGCATGGGCGTCAAGTAAATAAGACAGAGGAGTAAACAATGCATCGCCATGATCCAGGTATAAACGCCAACCACGAGAATTCACGCCTTCTGCAGCAAGGCGTTTTTTCAAGGCATCAAAAGATACCTTGAATAATTCAGGCAAATGATCGTGAGTTGTTTGCATGGTTTGCATGTTCATCGCACGATGCTAACCTGGAGCGATCTGTTCCAGATGGATGGCTCGCCAGCCTTGTTTGCCCTGTTTGTTGGTCTGCCAGATCGCCAGACCGCGCACAGGCTGTTGCGGCTTGTCGGCAAATGTCGCCGCCAGCGCGTCAGGTACAAAGATTGTTTCTCCCTGGGTATTGATAAAACCGAAATTGCGATCGGCTGGACGCACAATACAGCCTTCAATCGACAGGCAAAAATCCGGCAATGCATGAGCCGCTGGGTTTTCAACGAGTCGCCAATTTTGTGGCTGCTTGATTCCCTTTGCAAAGCCCAGTTCGATCAGGCTGCCGCGCTCAAGCCCGGCGGCATCCGGAAAATCGCGATGCAACAAGACCGCGCCCTGATCTTTGCCGGTAAGCACATAAGTCAGGGATTTATCCTGATTGACATGATCAACCACCGCCAGGCAGTAGCTTAGATGCTGTTTGCTCAAATCTTTCAGAATCGCCATGGCTGCTGTTTTCATCGGCGGTAAATCTTGCAAACACTGCTCGGCTAGTGCTGTTTGATACCAGTGACTTGCCTGCAATTGCTGCAAAGCTGCGGGGATTTTGTAAGAGTGCTGCTTTCGAAACTGCAGTGCCAAATGCAATTGCTGTGCGGCTTCGTTAAAACGCTGCTCGGCAACAAGCTGCTGCACAAGCTCGATGCGCACCTTGGCAACTTCTTGTTCCTTCCTTGCCAGCTGGCTTGCATAGGCGTTGCAAACCAGCGCCTTGGCCGGATCATGCTGGGCAAAAATCCTGGCCATGAGTGCCCAGACCCAGGTCATTTTGGATTGGCGTTGCAGCAAGGGCAGAAAATGCATCATGGCCTGCTCGGTTTCATTTTTTGCCAAATACAATTTCGCCTGGTAGTAGTTCAACCATTGGTCATCCGCATCGTTTTGCAGAGCTTGTTGCAAAACTTCTGTCCCCCAAGCCAGAAGCGCATGGTCTTGAGCCTCAGCGGGTTGTTTTTCAGCCAGAGCCGCTGTGTGCGCGCACACTGCCCGCACAAAACGTTTTTGCAAACTATCCACGACCGTACCATCCGTGCAGACATAAGGCTTTTGGTCGTCTTTGGAAAAACTATGCAAACCCGCCCAATGCGCAAAAGCCAGAAACTTTGGCCATTCCTTGTTCAGCTTGAGTACCTGAGCAAGCACTTGCGAAAACACCAGATCACCACGCAAAGGCTTGGCCATGCGCGCAAATTCATGCGTGAGCGGCGACAGTTGAGCAGCGATCCGGGTCGCGGCCAGTGGGTTGCTGGCATGCTCTTGCGCCAACTGCTTCACTGCATCAAATAGCACCCAGCCATAGGCGCGCGAAAACCACAGGTCATCGAGCAAGCCTGGCTGGGCTTGCAGTTCTTCGCGCGCCAACTGCAAGGCTTGAGTGGATTGTCCTTGCTTGCGCAAGGCAAAAATCGTCTGGCTACTCATGGCTGAACCCATTCATTGGCTGCGTGTGGTTCATGGCAGGCTGCATGAGCAAATGCTGAACCTCTTCAAACAGACCCTGGCTGCTGCCGGGCTTGCCCACTTCGCAGGCCGACGTCCATAGCTGCTTGCCGTTATAGGCAAAATCAATTTCTCCTCGGCGCAGACCATCGCTCAAGGCAACGCGCAAACGATAGGGCATTTCACGATGGGCACAACGGCGGATATTGCTGTTTTGCATCGCCTGGTCGAGCTGCTGCAGAAACTCCTGCATAAAGCCCGGCATGGTTGCTGCGGCCTTTGTTGCCATTGTTGTACTCGCTGCGCCAACTGGGGCAGCGCAGGAAGCACTGCTGTCAGCCAAGGGCAAAGCGTTTGTCATTGACGACAACAAAGCCTGTAGGCTATCCAGGGCATCGCTGGCCAAGGCACTGTCTTCAGTGGCCGAAGGCAGCGTATTGCAACGCCCCGGCTGCATGTGCTTATTGTAGTAATACTGAATGGTGGCCCTGCGGCCATCTCGCGCCAGGGTGTAGCGTTCGCAATATTGCAAATGCTGGAGCTGCACGATCTGTATATCCTGTGCAGCCCAAACACTGCGCAATTGACAATGCACTTGCATTAATGGCGCGAGCGCTGCGTTAAAAGCAAAACGCTGCCAGTCTGCGTCCGCCTGCAAATCCGCCAGAGGCAGCGGCCTGGGTGCGCTCATCGTGTTGGCCACGCTGCCGGCCATTGCACTCGCCTCCACCCTGCTGCCTGGCGTGCCTGTGCTGGCTGCCAGATGTGGTGCAGCCTGCGCCCAGCGCATGGTGCTGCTGGCGTTGAAACAAGGTGGGTTGACGGCCAGCAACTGCTGTCTGGCACGTGTTATACCCGTATAAGCCCAACGAAAGAAATTAGGATTATTGAATCCGCCGCCTCTTTGAAAATCGACGATCACCGTCTGCCATTCCCCACCCTGGGCTTTGTGGCAAGTCATGGCGTAACCGTATTTCACGTGCACCGCATTGAAATAAGCATCATCGCGTATGGCCTGACGAAACTCCGTGGATTTAGGGTTAAGCTCTGGATGACGCTTGCGAAAATGCACGAGCAGGGCGCGCTGCTCCAGCGGGGTCAGCTCGCGCTCAGGGGAATCCAGCAGGTTTTCCAGAACCATGCAAGGCAGCGCTGTGATCGTCCCGTCCGCTTGACGAAACGCCACTGTCAAATGACGAAAGCGCAACTCGACCTGATGCTCGCCGCGCAGTCGCAGCGTGACGATTTCTGCCTGCGCTGCCACCTGCTGCACTTTCACCAGATCGCCATTGCTCAAACCATAGTGCAGCGCATTACGATTGACCAAGAGCATGTCACCCTTTTGTATGGGCTGATTTTCAGCACCCCAAAGGCGTGCACGTATGCTGCGGTTATAGTCCAGCGCCAGCGCATTTGAATGCACCACCGTCACGCAGGAACGATGCTGCGCCAGGGTTTGCAACATGTGCTCCAAAGCCTCGGTCTGGCTAATCTGGCGTATGTCCTGACCATTGTCCGGCAAGGAAAACTGGTTGAATTGCTGCTTTTGCAGCGCATTGCGCAGCGTCGTTGCGCGCTCAAGTATGGCGCTGTCTTTTGCTTGACGAACCACCTGCTGCAAATCGAAGCTGACCACATTCAACTGAAAATTCGAGTGCAGATACTCTGCCGACAAAGCCGGCGAACTGGCTTCACCTACTGGTGGCAACTGGGCCGCATCGCCCACAAACAGCAGTTTGGCCGCCCGATGCGCAGCCCAGCCGGGACGCTGCAAGCGGGCAAACTGCACCAAATCATGCAGCAAACGGCCAGAACCAAAACGCATCACGTCCTGCAGGGCTTCACGATCGCCCAGCATGGAAGCCTCATCCACAATGATCAGATTGACTGCGGGCGCACTTTGCACCAAAGGAAAAATCATGCGCATCCCGGAATCATTGGCAGACTGCGCCTCTTCATTCACCAGCAGCTCTTTGAGTGCATAAATCCGCCCATGCACCGTACCCGCACCGACTATCGTCGCTGCTTCCGGCAGGGCCACTGAATTTGCCGGGTTTGTGGATACCGTTTCAGCCTCAGCCTGCGCCTGCGGCAACATCTTGCTGTTCAGAATGCGCGCTGCCCGTCCGGTCGGCGCCATCAAGCTGCAAGCAAGCTTCAGCTCGGCCAAGCGGTCAACCAGATGCGCAATCAAGCTTGTTTTGCCCGTACCGGCACTCCCACGCAGTATGAAAACATCAGCGGCATCATCCAGCAAAAACTGCTCGATGGCGGCCAATGCAGCCTGCTGCTCAGCATTCAACTGTGGTTTGATCGTGCTCATAGGATTGCGCCCTGTGCCCTGGTCCCGACCGCTCAGAGCCAGTCGCGGCCAAAACTGACCACTCGCACAACGATTAGCAGAGGGAATGAAGCAAACGCTGCGACATGGAAAGCATGGCTGCAGCGGAATCGGAATGCGCCTCGCGCCGGGCGCGTTGCCAAAGGCAGAAGATCAGCCAGGTTTTTGATCGTAGTCATGCCTTACTCCCTTGCCGCTGTTGAAAGGGAGTAATTTATTCATTTGCCAGCCCTCGGCAGACTTTGCAAATTTTCAACCTGTTCACCCGAGGTTTAAGGATTGCGCCGTCATTCTGCGCCCAGGTCAGCATGGTTCCGTCCACTGAACTCCTTGCCGTTGCTCCCTGGCTCCTTAGTCCTTTTGACTTTCTACGAGCCGCTCCAACTCTTGAGCCGTCACCGGCATTCTTTCGGCGCGACGCACATGCAAAATCTCGACATCAGCGCGAATCCGATAGAACAGCAGGTGCGTGCCTTCAGCCACGACGAGACGCCGGATTCCTGACCGCGGATCGTAAGTCTTGGCAAGCTCCGGGTAATCTTTGAGCGCCATGGTCGGAGCCTTGATACGCTTCAGCATTCGCCTGGCCAGCGCAATACCACCGACTTCTCGGTAATGATCAAATATTTCGATTAAATCGACCTTCGCTGCGTCAAGAAATCTAACCCGCATCGCGGGCTTCCATCTCTGCAAAAACGTCGTCCGCGTCGTGCCAGACAGCATCTGATGAATCTGCCAAGTCGGCCCGTTCATTGAGCAGCCGAACCAAGGCCGCTGCCTCATGTGTCGCTCGCAATGCTGCTGACTTGTCGGGGCGAGTTGGTCGATCGACATCCCGCTCATTCGGCCGCCACTGGGCAACCGAGAAATGCCCACCCTCTAACCCAAGCTCGCGCACGATTTCAAAAGCTTTCACGGGATTGCCGAAGCGACGAGGTTGTTTGGATACCGACGCGATCAGCACGGCCGGACCGGTGCGGGTCTCGAACTCCAACGAAAACATGCTGCCGACTGGCCGCAGATTGGCCGAAAGGAGGCCGCCCGACGAAGCAGCGGAGCGTGCTTGCTCAATGGTGAATGTTTTCATGGAACGTCTCACAATAAACCTGAATCCGTGGCCATTAAAGCCAAAACCTCTCCTGTGACCATCCAGCATGAA
>CAYTHB010000057.1:0-18102 GCA_964437515.1 uncultured Sterolibacterium sp. | reverse complement strand
TTTGCTCGCTACGCTCGAAGCTTCAACCGGACTCCGTTTTCGTTGTTTCACGCTATAACTTTACTCATAATGCCCAAAGCGAGTTCTCCATTGCAATGAATATCGTGGATTATTTTGTCCACCCATCGTTGCACAACGAGCCGGACACCTATAACAGGGCGCGCATTCTTGCCACGTCCATCGTTGCCCTTGCCGTGAGTGCTTTGATTGCGCTCATTGCCATATTGTTGTCGGGTTTCCCCCGCCAATCCAATATTCTTGCTTCCGCGCTAATCCTGCCTGCAGTCGGCTGTTTCACTCTTGCCCTGTTCCGCTTGCGTCATGAAGGCAACTATCGCTTTGCCAGCATGAGCACCCTCATTGTCATGATCGCCATCATGGTCGGGGGCGTCTGTGTTTCGGGTGGGCCGCAGGCTTCGCCTGCCTTGCAACTCCTCATCATTCCACCGCTGACAGCCTATTTTTTTGGGGGACGTCCGATGGGTCGCAGCATCGTGCTCATCACCGTTCTGATCGTCATTGCGCTGGTGGTGCTGGATCAATTTCACATCACATTTCCACAAACCGTGGAGTCACCTGACAAACTGAACGTTCTCAATTTCGTAGTGACCTTCCTGAACTTGTCCGTCATTTCACTGATGGCATTCATTTACGAATACACAGCAAACCTGCTCAAACAGGAACGGAATCTCGAACACCAGAAATTCGTCCAACTCGCCAAGACAGATCCCCTCACAGGACTTGCCAATCGGCGTAATTTTGATGCCATGCTGGCCGAACGCATGAGCATCCATGGCCACCCGAGCCTACCGCAACGCTTCGCCTTGGGCTATCTGGATCTCGACGGTTTCAAACCCATCAATGATCGTTACGGCCACGGTATCGGCGACGAAGTCCTTCGTGTCATCTCGGATCGCTTGCGTAGCACGCTGCGCGGCTCCGACTTTGTCGGACGACACGGCGGTGATGAGTTCATGCTGATGATCGATCTTCCCGACGGGCAGGATTTCCTTGAACTCATGGCCGATCGTTTATTGACTGCGATTGCCCAGCCGATCAACACCACAGCAGGCATCGTAGGGGTAACGGGCAGCCTTGGTTTTGCCATTTTCCCGCTGGATGCCAGCGAGATTGAAGCACTGAAGAAATCTGCTGACAGTGCCATGTATGCTGCCAAACGCCAACGTGGCTCGTGGCGTTATTTTCACAGTACCCAATCCCAATCACAATCCGCTGCCTGATTGTGTGATTGTTTGATTGATCTTGAGATCACGCATTTTCCTTGCGTTTGCGCGCCAACGCCAGCCGATCGCGCATGGCAACGATGGCTTGATCCATCTGGTCTGGATGGGCTGCCATGACCGTGGATTCTGCCTGACGGCGAACGACTTCTTCTGCAATCGTATGGCGCCCCATGTATGAAATGAGTACGCATGTCAAAGCGCCCGCTGTCAGAATCAGCAACAGGATGACCTGAAAAAAATCACGCTGTTGCTGCCAGTAATACCCTGCCAATACAGTACACAGACCGGCGACCAGAAACCAGGTCAACATGGAGACTACGGCATCCCGCCCTCCATGACGATAGATCGAAAAGAATTGCAGCAGAAACACACCGACGAAGATGAATGAAGCGATGAGACTGAGCGCCTTTTCGAATCCCAATGCATCGTAGCTTGCCTGCAAGAGCTGCAGAATCTCCCAAACATGTCCCATCAAGGAAAGATCGCTCATTGCGTTCTCCATGAAATATAAGGTGTTGAAGCAATTTTAATGTTCTTTTCCATCCACCCGGGCTTGTAAAAGATACGGAATATAACGCCAGGCCAGCGTAGAAAAACTCAGAAACCAGCAGGCGGCAGCCAGCATCAGGCATTGATTGTAATCTGTCGGCCAGATTTGCGGGATGACCAGTCGTGAAACAAGAGCCAGCACCATCAGCCAGAGCACTGCTTTATCCGCCCGTTCAAAGATGACCTTGCGACCCGTATGACCTTTGGAAATACGCACCAGCATGGCTGGAATAATCAGTCCCATGACACCAAAGGTAAATAAATGCGTCACCAAGCCTCCCGTCCAGCTCGCCATCGTCAGCTTGCTTGCCACCACGGCCAGTAACTGCAGCACGATGAAAATGTAACCCCAGTACATGATGCTGATATCGATACGACGCCAGACTTTCTGTGGATACCAGAAGAAAAATCGGATACCAAGCAGCAAAGCCAATACGCTCGCCACGCCCGCAGCAAGAACAGGCGGAAGCAGAGCTTCAAAAATCATGACAACAGCCAATAGTTTGATCGTCTTGTCCAGACGCGGGTCACGCAAAATATCGACCTGATAGACGGCTTTCATGAATTGCGTCAATGTGCGTTCAAGCATGACCAAAAACGCCACACGAAATAAGCCGATAGCAATGCTCACACCTGTGGCAAAGTGCTCTGGCATCAAGATCAAATGCTTGGCGACCAGAAACAATGGCAACACGATCAGGAAAAAATAATTGTCGCGATAGGTATCCGTATTACGATGGCGCAGCAATGTCCAGAGCAACATCGCCACAATGGACAGCAAAAACAGGTTATTGGAAATCAAAAAAACGCTCGACGGCAGCATCGCCTCAAACCACATCCCGAGACGTTCAAAGAACCAGGCCACGAATAAAAATACCAACGCTGCGCCATGAAAGCCGCGTATCTGCACCCAGTTTTTTGTAGCCGTCAGCAGAAATCCACCAATCACCGCCCAGCCAAAGCCAAAAAACATTTCATGCGCATGCCATTGCATGCTTGAGAAATCCTGTAATGGTGCGGCAATTTCGCCCAAATACACGATCATCCAAAGCGGTGGCAATACCAGCCCCGAAAGACATGCCAAGGAAAAAAACGGGCGAAAACCCACTTGCCAAAAGGGATGAGAAAATAATTTCTGTAACATCGTTTTACCCTACCCGAAAAACATCACCCAAACGCGACTTAAACTCCATTAGCTTGCCAAACTTCGCTGACGCACCTCTTCAAACAGACAAATCGCTGCGGCCGCGGCCACGTTCAGCGACTCACTTCCCGCAGCCAGAGGAATGGTGATGCGTCGCCCGGCAAGCGTTTCCAGTTCAGCCTGAATACCCTGCCCTTCCGAACCCATCAACCAAGCCACAGGCATGTTTAACGGTAACGGACGATCATACAAACCCTCTTCGCCATGTGCCGTCGCTGCCACACTCAGACCCTTAAAATTTTTCAAGGTTGTAGCCAAATCGGCTTGCTCATGTAGGTGCAGATCGAAATGCGCCCCCTGCGCAGCACGCAGCACGCGCGGTGTCCAGGCTCCAGCACACCCCGTGCCAAGAAACACCTCCTTGATCCCCGCAGCCGCCGCGGTGCGCAATATCGACCCCACATTTCCCGCGTCCTGCACAGCATCCAGCAACACGCAAGAATGCGCCAGACGGGCAGCAGCTGGTGGCGTGGGTATTTCGATCAACGCCAATATCCCTGCGGGGGTGGCCATTTCGCTCAGGGTTTTGAACAAGGTGTCGCGCAGCAACCAAAGTTCAACGCCCGGCAAACTACCGAGTACCGCCTGAATTTCTGCCTGCGCCCTTCCCTGCTCGCTCACCACCAGACACACAGGAGCACCGATCTTGTCGCGATAGGCGGTGAGCAGATGCGCCCCTTCAAGCAATGCACGTCGCTGACGACGGACTTCACGCCCATCCTCAATCAATGCCTTGAGCATTTTGTAATGGGGATTGTCGCGAGAAGAGATCGTCTTCATGCAGTTTTCATGTGCTGCTTAACTTGCCTGTGCAGACAACAGCAGGCGCACTGGAGCAAAGCTGCGGCGATAAATGTCGATGACCCCATGCGCGCGCAAAGCCGCCAGATGCGCCGCTGTAGGATAGCCCTTGTGCTGCGCCAGACCATACTGGGGGTGCAGCACATCGAGCCGACGCAACTCCGCATCGCGTGCAGTCTTGGCAAGAATGGATGCGGCTGAAATGGCAGGCTCGCTGCGATCGCCCTGCACGATCGCCTGTGCCGGCATGGCCACCTTGGGGCAAAACTTGCCATCCACGAGGATTTTTTCCGGGGTAATGGATAAGCTCTCAACGGCGCGCTGCATGGCCAGCAGACTGGCTTGCAGGATGTTGATCTGGTCGATCTCCTCCACGCTGCTACTGGCAATCGCCCACGCCAGTGCCTGCTCGCGAATCTCCAATGCCAGCTGTTCGCGCTTTTTTTCGCTGAGTTTTTTTGAATCGTTCAGCCCCGCAATCGGGCGCGCCGGATCAAGGATGACGGCGGCGGCATAGACCGGCCCAGCCAAAGGGCCGCGCCCTGCCTCATCCACGCCGGCGATCATCATACGGTACCCGTTTGCCTACCACGCAGAGCCGGCAATATCGCCGCTGCCGCTTTCTCCGCCGTATTCTGGCGCAACAGCAAATGCATTTCTGTAAACAAAGCGTGCAAACGTTCGCGCACTGTGACATCGCAGACCGCGTTGCCCAATGCCTGCGAAAGATTTTCCGGCGTGGCCTCGTCCTGCAAGAACTCGGGCACGGCAAAGCGTTGCGCGAGGATATTAGGCAACCCCACCCACGGCTGATAGCCCATATTGCGCATGATGCGCCATGAATGCGGCGACATCTTGTAGGCAATCACCATGGGTTTCTTTGCCAGAGCGACTTCCAGCGTCGCCGTACCACTGGCGACCAGCACGCCATCGGCAGCCGCCATGGCATCCTGGGCATGACCAAACAGCAAGCTAATCGGCAGATCCTGAGCTTGGCAACGCCAGATCTCGTTTTCAAAAAACAGCCGCGTTTCGCGCGACACGAGGGGCACAAGAAAGCGTACCTGCGGAAAACGCTGATACAACAGCTTGGCAGTTTCAATAAAGGTTTGCGCCATGTATTGCAACTCGGATTGCCGACTACCCGGCAGTAGCGCGAATATCAGACGATCTGTGGGCAAACCGAGTTTTTCGCGAGCTTGTTGCGTGCTCGGTTCCAGAGGCATCACATCCGCCAGTGGATGCCCCACATAGCTGGCCTGTACCGGATAATCTGCATACAGGCGCGGCTCAAAGGGAAACAGGCAGAGAACCTGATCCACTGCGCGGGCAATCTTGCGCGCGCGACCGCCGCGCCATGCCCAGATGGATGGACTGACAAAATGGATGCTGCGTATGCCCGCCGACTTGACGCGCGCCTCCAGCCACAAATTGAAATCCGGCGCGTCGATACCAATGAAAACATCCGGCCGATCGGCCAGCAAGCGATCACGCAGTTTGCGCCGTATCCCGGCAAGCTCACGATAATGTTTAATTACTTCGGCATAACCCCGAACAGCGAGTTTTTCTGCTGGCCAGAGGGCTTCAAAGCCGACGGCCTGCATTTTGGGGCCGCCGATGCCATAAAACCGCGCATCCGGCACATGCTGCTGCAAGGCTTTGATGAGATGGCTGGCCAGCAAATCCCCCGACGCTTCGCCGGCCACCATGGCTATCCGGAGTGGTGCTGCCATGGGAATCAGCGAACGATGCCGCGCTGGGTCGTCGCAAGGAAATCGGCGAGTCGCTGGAGTTCCGGATGCTGGGCAGTTTCAGCATGAATTGCTGCCTGTGCCTCAGCCAGCGACAAACCCGCTTTGTACAGGGTTTTGTAGGCGCGTTTGATGGCCATCACCGATTCAGCAGCAAAACCGCGACGTTTCAAGCCCTCGCTGTTGATGCCATGCGGTTCGGCCTTGTTGCCCGCGACCATGACATAAGGCGGCACATCCTGCACCACCGCGCTGGCCATGCTGGTCATCGCATGCGCGCCGACGCGCACGAATTGATGCACCGTGGTAAAGCCACCGAGGATCACCCAATCACCGACCTGCACATGTCCAGCCAGCGAAGCATTGTTGGCAAAAATCGTATGGTTGCCGATCTGGCAATCGTGCGCCAGATGCACATAGGCCATGATCCAATTGTCATTGCCCAGGCGGGTCACGCCGATATCCTGCACCGTGCCACGATTGAAGGTACAGAATTCGCGGATTACATTGCGATCACCAATTTCCAGCCGGGTGGGTTCATTGGCGTATTTTTTATCCTGCGGCACTTCACCCAACGAGCAGAACTGGAAAATACGGTTGTTGCAACCGATGCGCGTATGCCCGGTGAGCACCACATGCGGCCCGACCCAAGTATTGTCACCGATTTCAACATGTTCGCCGACCAGCGTGTAAGCACCGATCTCCACCCCACTCCCCAGACGTGCCGCGGGATGGACAATGGCGGTCGGGTGAATTTGTGTACTAGACATACGCCATTACTCTAGGGTGCGTAGTGTGCACATCAGTTCAGCCTCACTGACCAACTGATCTTCGACGGTTGCTTTGACCTTGAAGCGCCACATCCCCCGTTTGTGATAGACAATCGAGGCTTCGACTTTCAATTGATCTCCCGGCAATACCGGTTTCTTGAAGCGCGCACCTTCGATGCCGACGAAGTAATACACGGTATTGTCATTGCTGCGATCATTCAGCGTTTTGAACGCCAGGATAGCAGCAGCCTGCGCCATGGTTTCAATAATCAACACACCGGGCATGACCGGCTGATGCGGATAGTGCCCCGGAAAATAGGGTTCATTGATGCTGACATTTTTCAATGCCACAACGCGCTCCCCGGGCACACATTCCAGCACACGGTCGATCATCAGCATCGGATAACGATGCGGCAGATGCTTGAGAATGGCATTGATATCCATCGAGGTTACGGCAGTCACGGCTTCTTCTCCAACGCAGACAGGCGGGCTTCAAGACCGCGTATTTTATCGTTCATCGCATCCAGATGACGCAGACGGGCAAAATTTTTCGCCCAGTCTGCGTGCTCCTGAAAAGGAATCCAGCCGGTATAAGCTCCGGGTTTGTTAATGGATTTGGTCACCAGCGTATTGGTCGACACATGCACGCCATCGGCAATTTCCAGATGCCCGAGGATCATCGCCGCACCGCCGATGGTGCAGTTGCGTCCAATCCGCGCACTACCAGCAATCCCCACACAGCCCGCCAACGCCGTATGCGCGCCAATCCGCACGTTATGCGCCACTTGTATCTGATTATCGAGTTTAACGCCCTCCTCGATTACCGTATCTTCCAGCGCACCCCGATCAATGGTGGTATTCGCGCCGATTTCGACATCGTCGCCGATCAGCACACGGCCAATCTGCGGAATTTTCACCCAGCGTCCACCACCCTGCCCCAGCGCAGCATCCTTTTCCCGTGCAAAGCCAAAGCCGTCAGCACCGATCACCACGCCCGAATGGATGATGCCGCGCGCACCGATCACACAACGCTCATAAACGGTGACATTGGGATAAAGATGTGTATCGTCACCAATCTCGACCTCATCGCCGATCACGCATCCCGCACCGATGCGGACACGTTCACCGAAGCGAACATTCTTGCCAATACACGTCCCAGCCTCCACGACGGCACTGTCGGGTAATGAAGACGCCACTGTGGCGTGAGGATGAATACCAGGCTCAAGTGCTACGGCAGGATAGAGCCATTGCGCCAAACGTGCGTAATAGGCATAGGGGTCTGCGGTCATGATGCAATCCACCGGGCAAGCCTCTGCCATATCAGGCACAAGAATCACCGCTGCGGCACGGGTCAAGGCCAACTGCTCCCGGTAACGCGGATTGGACAGGAAGGTGATTTCATCGGCTCGGGCAGTTGCCAGAGGCGCAATCTGACAGATCGTGCGTCCTCCATCCCCTCTCAAGCAACCACCCAAGCGGGCAACAACCTCATCGAGTGTGAGTTTCATGCAGAAAAGCTGTTCAAATCGGGATCAGACACAAGCGGTTCATTTGCCTGTTGGCTCGCTCAATGCCTTGATGACACGATCCGTGATATCAATACGCGGGCTGGCATAGAGAACATCCTGAAGAATGAGATCGTATTTTTCAGTTTCGGCCACAGTCTTGATGGCCTTGTTCAAACGTTCGAATATCACCGCCATTTCTTCATTCTGGCGCAGATTCATGTCCTCATTGAATTCACGCTGACGACGCTGAAATTCACGCCCCAACTCTCCTAACTCACGCTCCTTGGTGCGCCGATCGGAGTCGGTCATGGTCATTGCAGTTTTTTCCATCGCCTCTTGCAAAGATTTGAGTTGTCTTGCCAAACGACTCAGATCTTGATCGCGTTTTTCGAATTCCTTTTCGATCTTCTTCTTGGCCTTGGCCGCTTGAGGCGCATCCGCCAGAATGCGTTGGGTGTTCACATATCCCACACGCGTCTCGGCCTGCGTCATTCCGGCACAGGTCAGCAAGGTCACGATCAAAAAACAAGTGGTGAATACTTTCAAAATGAATCTCCTAAGTCAGACCGGATTAAAACACCGTACCCATCTGGAATTGCAGACGTTGTATTTTGTCATCCGGTTTTTTGCGCAGGGGATTGGCAAAACTGAATTTAAGCGGTCCCATCGGAGATGACCAGGATAACGAGACCCCGACGCTATAACGCAAATCGCCCAGACTCATTTTGCCGCCCAGTCCCCAGACTTGTCCCGCATCGAAGAAGGCTCCTAGACGCACTGATTTATCAAGCCCTGAACCCGGCATTGGGAACAGCAACTCCGCATTCCCCACCAGCCGACGATTCCCACCAAGGCGGCTTTCATTGCCATAGTTATCCTTGACCATCGGCCCTAACGAGCCTGTATCGTAGCCGCGTACCGAGCCGATCCCGCCCGCATAAAAATTCTTGAAGAATGGCAAGGTATGTCCTCCATAGCCCTTGGCGTAACCGAATTCACCATTCAACAGCAGTGAAGTATTACGATGCCAGCTCATGGGAATGAACTCCTGGCGCTGGAAGGTAGCACGATAATAGCGAAGGGTTCCCAATTTGCCTGTGGGCAGGCTCAACTCACCCACCAAACGTGTAGAGCCCCCTTTGGTCGGATAAAGGCGACTATCGATCGTTTCTTTCAACCAACTGGCTGTCCAGAGCGTCGTCGTGTTCAACTCACCAAAATCATTGACATACTTTTGGTAGACCGAAGGACTCGCCAGACTCATCTGCAAACGCGTCGAATCGAATGACAAACCTGTACTGATGTAATCATCCTCAGCAATCGGCAGCCCGAAACGCACACCCCCGCCCATGGATTGGGCGCTATAGCTACCAATGGTATTGAGTGAGCTGGTATCCGTCTTGCGATCGTAAATATCAAAACCTCGGCTCACGCCATCGATGGTGTAGTACGGATCGGTATATGAAATCGAATAAACCTTGTTAACTTTGCTCGTATTGATCTGTGCGCCAATGGTTTTGCCACTGCCAAAGAGATTCTGCTGCTGAATGGAGCCGGAGAGCACGAGCTTTTCAGAGCTTGAGAACCCTGCCCCCAGCATGATGTTGCCTGTCGCCTTTTCCTTGACGCTGACATTCATATCCACCTGATCGGTGGTACCGGGTACGGGCGGGGTTTCAATCGTGACATCTTCGAAATAACCCAGACGATCTAGTCGTGTACGCGACTTGTTGATTTTCTCACCGTCGTACCAGCTTGATTCCATCTGACGAATTTCACGTCGAAGAACTTCATCACGACTGCGATTATTGCCGGTGATATTGACGTTGCGCACATAGACACGACGGCCGGGGTCCACGAAGATGGTAAAGGCTACCTCACGTTTCTCTTTGTTGACTTCCGGCGCGGCATTGACGTTAGCAAAGGCATAACCATCATTGCCCAAACGATCGCTGATTTGCTTGGTCGTTTCGGTCAGCTTCTCACGAGAAAAAACATCGCCGGGATACAGATTGATGAGTTTGCGCAATTCATCTTCAGGCACGCGCAGATCACCGGCCAGCTTGACCGAAGAGACGGTGAACTTCTGACCTTCGGTGATATTGACCGTGATATAGATATCGCGCTTGTCCGACGTAATCGCCACCTGGGTTGAATCAATGGCGAACTCCAGATAGCCACGATTTAGATAATGAGAACGCAGGTTTTCCAGATCACCGGAGAGTTTTTGCTTGGAATACTGATCGTTTTTGGTGTACCAAGTGAACCACCCCGGTGTGCGCAGCTCAAATATTTCGAGCAGGTCTTTTTCAGGAATCTCCTTCGCGCCAATGATGTTGATCTGGCGAATCTTGGCAATATCACCTTCTTCGATATTGAAATTGATCCCGACCCGATTACGTTCCAGCGGCGTGACTGTCGTACTGACGTTGACGGAATAATAGCCACGTGTCAGGTATTGACGTTTCAGTTCCTGTTCGGCGCGATCCACCAGCGCACGGTCGAAAATGCGCGATTCGGCCAAGCCCACTTCACGCAATCCTTTGAGTATCTGGTCTTTCTCGAACGCCTTGAGACCATTGAAACTCACCGAAGCAATGGCAGGACGCTCCTCGATCTGAACGATCAATACGCCCCCTTCGATCTCAAGACGCACATCCTTGAAAAACCCCGTGGAAAACAGCGCCTTGATCGCCTTCACGGCTTTTTCATCGGTCATGGTTTCACCGACCTTGACGGGTAGGTAACTAAACACTGTTCCCGCTTCGGTACGCTGTATTCCCTCGACACGGATGTCCTTGACGACAAAGGGTTCAAAGGCCGATGCACTTGTTGCAAACAACGCCGCGACGAGCCCGGCAATCAGGTTTTTATTCATTGCTATCCGGAAACCAGACGGTTGATATCGTTATAGAAGGCAAATGCCATCAACATGAGCAGCAAGGTCAAGCCGATTTGCTGACCAATCTCCATCACGCGTTCAGAGAGAGGGCTACCCTTGAAAATCTCGACAATATAATACAGCAAGTGCCCTCCATCCAATATCGGAATAGGCAACAGATTCAATACGCCAAGACTGATGCTGATGAGTGCAATAAAACTGAGATAGGGTTTCCAGCCCATACTGGCAGACTTTCCAGCATAGTCGGCGATGGTCACAGGGCCACTGAGGTTATGCCAGGATAGTTCTCCCACCAGCATGCGACCCATCATTTTTAGCGTGAAGGTCGCCGTTTCCCAGGTCTGTCGCGTCGCCTTGTTCAGGGCTTGCAGGGGATCATGGCGAACGTTGGCAAACAGCATGGCATAGATGGCCGGATCATCCTTGACGGTCACCCCGATCCGCCCCACGCGCTGCCCACCTTCCTGAGTGCCCTCTGGAATCACATCGACTTTCAATGCCTGTGAACCCCGTTGAAATTCGACCCGCAAAGCATGGCCTGCTTCTGCGCGCACTTTTGTAACAACCTCGCGCCAACTTCCCATGTGTTCGCCATTGAGAGACAGAATTTCGTCACCTACCTGTAAACCGGCTTTTTCGGCCACTGAGCCGGGGGTCACCTCCCCCACCACAGGTTTGAGCTTGGGCTGATAGGGCTTGAGCCCCAAACGACCGGGAATATCTTTTTCCAGATCATTTTCATTCAGGCTATCGGTTGCCAGCGTGCGCTGCTGGATTTCCTTCTGTTGCGTTTCAACCTCAAAACGCACGGGTTCGTGATCAAGTGCTACCTGTGTCAGTTCCCAGCGCATTTCTTGCCAGGTTGCCACGGGTTTGCCATTAACACGTTGTACGGTATCGCCCGCCTGAAATGTGGCGACGGCAGCGGGTGTCCCCGTCGCTGGCGCGGCTAGAACAGGACGTAATTCTTCTGTCCCCTGCATGAACAGCAGCCAATACAAAAAAATCGCCAATATCAGATTGGATACAGGGCCTGCCGCCACGATCATGAGACGACGCCATACGGATTGTCGGTTGAAAGCGCGTGGAAGCTCCTCGGGTGCCACAGGGCTTTCACGCTCATCCAGCATTCTGACAAAGCCGCCCAAAGGAAAGGCAGCCAATGCCCATTCGGTCTGGTCAGCACCAAAACGTCGCATGACAAGCACCTTGCCAAAACCGACTGAAAAACGCAGTACTTTGACGCCGCACAGCTTGGCTACCACAAAATGCCCCAGCTCGTGCACCACAATCAAAATGGCCAGCGCAGCGACAAATGCCACGCCATAAAACGGAAGATGGCTCACTGTCCTGACCTCATGATGCTGCAGCGATTAAATCGCAAGCCAGTCGTCGTGCAGCTTCATCGGCTGACATGACCGATTCGAGATCAACTAAGGCAATGGCGGGAATACCTTCCAGCACAGCTGCGATCGTATCGGCAATCTTCAGAAAGGGCAGTCGCCCCTCAAGAAAAGCGGCAACCGCGACTTCATTAGCCGCATTCAACAAAGCCGGCGCACTCCCTCCGGCACGCAAGGCCTGATACGCCAGTGCCAGACAAGGAAAACGCTGCTCATCCGGTGGCTCGAAATTCAACTGGGCAATTTTGAACAAATCCAGCGATGCCACACCCGATTCGATACGATCGGGATACGCCAGTGCATGAGCAATGGGCGTGCGCATGTCAGGATTACCCAGTTGTGCCAGCACCGAACCGTCGACATATTCGACCAACGAATGAATCACGCTTTCCGGATGAATCACGACCTGGATGTGATCGGCAGGCGCATTGAATAGCCAGTGCGCCTCGATGACTTCCAGCCCCTTGTTCATCATGCTGGCGGAATCGACAGAAATCTTGCGCCCCATCACCCATTTGGGATGCGCACACGCTTGTTCCGGTGTGACCTGTCGAAGCTGTTCTAGCGGTGTAGTACGAAAGGGACCGCCAGACGCCGTCAGCAAAATACGTCGCACGCCCTGTTGCGCCATGGAGCCATCATAGTGTGCAGGCAAGGACTGGAATATCGCGTTATGTTCGCTGTCGATTGGCAACAGCGTAGCCCCTGAGCGGCGAACTTCTGCCATGAAGAGCGCACCTGCCATGACCAAGGCTTCTTTGTTGGCCAGCAGCACTCGTTTGCCTGCACGCACGGCAGCTAAGGTTGGGGTCAACCCCGCTGCGCCGACAATGGCGGCCATGACCGTATCCACATCGTCATGTGCGCAGACATCCACCAGCGCATCCTGACCCGAAAGCACTTCGGTCGACACATGGGCTTCATGCAAGGCGACCTGCAATTCCGATGCCGCTGCCCCATCCATCACTACGGCATAACGCGGCTGATGTACCCGACACAACTGAGCCAGCTCGCTGCTTCGTGTATACGCCGTCAGCGCAAAAATCTCGAAACGCTCCGGATGGCGCGCAACGACATCCAAGGTGCTCTGCCCAATGGAACCGGTGGCACCTAGGATAGTCAGACGTTGTCGATGCTGCGTTTTCATGCGAT
Source organism: uncultured Sterolibacterium sp. (assembly GCA_964437515.1). Classification (GTDB taxonomy): domain Bacteria; phylum Pseudomonadota; class Gammaproteobacteria; order Burkholderiales; family Rhodocyclaceae; genus Sterolibacterium. The sequence goes on along the minus strand of CAYTHB010000057.1, from coordinate 4,818 downwards.
ACGCTTCGAAAAAATCATATTAATAACCGGCCAGTGTCACTGCCAATGCGGCAAAGGGTAAGGTCGAAGTCAGGCTGTCAATGCGATCCAGCACACCGCCGTGACCAGGCAACAACGCGCTGCTGTCCTTCACCCCTGCTTGACGCTTGGCAAGCGATTCGAACAAATCTCCGATGATGCTCACGACTGTCAGCAATAAAAGCATCAGCCCGGCCTGCACGATTTTCATGCCGTCCAGACGTGTCCAGTCACCACCATAGACATACCCAGCCACGCCCATCGCATAAACCAGCACACCGACCACGGCACCGGCAGCACCTTCCCACGTCTTGCCGGGGCTAATCGTGGGTGCCAGTTTGTGTCGTCCCCAAGTACGCCCCGCGAAATACGCGGCAATATCCGCCACCCAAACCAAAGCCATGGCCGCCAGCAGCCAACCTGCACCACATTGATGCAGGACGACCATGGCTGCCCAAGTGGGAACCAGCAACACCCAGCCCACCAGCCACCCCAGACCATGCTGCGCCAATGGCCAACGGCGGCGAAACCATAGAGGAACAGCCACCAGCCAGAACAATACGGCCAACAGCCAGAGTGCGATCATCCATGTCATCGGCAAGCCCGCTGCCAACAACAGCACGCACGGCAAGATCGTCAGCAGCGAGTAGCCGATGCGCGCCCGCGATGACATCTCCATCCCCAGCAAGCCTGCCCATTCCCAAGCGGCTAAACCAACGATCACGGCAAACAACCATTGCATGAGGGCAGGCGGCAACAGAAATAGACCCGCCAGCAGGCTACTCGCCAGAACCAGCGCCGTGACAATACGCGTGCCGAGCATCAGTCCTTCTTTCCTGGATGATTTGAATGCGGCGCCTGCACCTGCTCACTGGTACGACCAAAGCGCCGTTCACGCGCTTGATAGGAATGAATGGCCTCATCCAGCGCGGCCGCATCAAATTCTGGCCAGAGCCGATCGGTAAAGAAAAATTCGCTATACGCCAGTTGCCAGAGCAGAAAATTACTGATGCGTTGCTCGCCTCCGGTGCGGATAAACAAATCCGGCTCGGGGGCATAAGCCATCGACAAAAAGGAAGCCAGATCGTCTTCAGTGAAGCCTCCATCACCATCACCCGTTTGCAGCTGCCGGACGACTTCAGGACGTTGCGCAAGCATGTGTGATACCGCCTGGAGAATATCCCAGCGCCCTCCGTAATTGGCCGCGATGGTCAGGTTCAGACGGGTATTGGAGGATGTCAGGGTTTCGCCCTGACGTATCTTTTCCACGATGCGAGGATCAAATCGGGTGAGATCACCGATCACTCGCAAACGAACGCCATTTTCATGCAAACGGGAAACCTCATTTTCCAGCGCATGTAAAAAGAGGTTCATCAGAAACGAAACCTCATCCGCCGGTCGCCGCCAGTTCTCGGAACTGAAGGCAAACAAAGTGAGATATTCGATGCCTCGTGCAGTACAAGCCTTGATGGTGGCGCGCACGGCTTCCAACCCTGCTTTGTGCCCCGCCATACGCGGCAGCAAGCGTTTTTTTGCCCAGCGTCCATTACCATCCATGATAATGGCGACATGTCGTGGAACCCCACGAATCTCAGGAATGACCTGAGTGGAGCTGGAAAACAGGCTCACGCCTCGTCCTTCCGTAATAAAAATCGGGCGGAATCGATGATATTGACTCGTTGTGCAGAAGCACAACCCAGCTCAAACATCAAACCGCCATCAGATCTTTTTCTTTATCGGCAACGATCTTGTCGATTTCAACCACGAAACGATCGGTGAGCTTCTGGATCTCATCCTGCACACGACGCTCGTCGTCTTCGGAGATTTCCTTTTTTTTCAGGGCATCTTTGAGCTGATTGTTTGCATCACGACGCAGGTTACGCACCGCGACTTTGGCAGCTTCGCCCTCCTGCTTGACGACTTTGGTCAACTCACGACGACGCTCTTCCGTCAGCATGGGCATGGGCACACGAATCACCTCGCCCTGCGCCGCTGGATTCAGCCCAAGATCGGCATCGCGGATGGCTTTTTCCACCTTGGGCAGCATCGGCTTTTCCCAAGGCTGAACGCCGATGGTGCGTGCATCGATCAAAGTAACATTGGCGACCTGCGACAAAGGAACGGGCGAGCCGTAATACTCGACCTGCACATGATCGAGGATGCCGGTATGCGCCCGACCGGTGCGCACCTTAGCCAAGTCTTGCTTCAATGCCTCGATCGACTTGAGCATTTTCTGCTCGGCCTGTTTTCTGAGTTCGGCGGGAACGACCATTATCGACTCCTGACGTTATTCATTGAGATGTAGAGTACGGGCGGCACGGCGGCACAACGGCACAACGCGCAACCGAGGCTGTGCTCAGCCATGCACTACCGTGCCCTCGTTCTCTCCCAGAACGACACGCTTGAGCGCGCCTTCCTTGAAAATGGAGAAAACAACGATAGGCAGATTCTGGTCACGACACAGTGCCAAGGCAGTCGCATCCATCACTTTCAGGTTGCGTTGGATGGCCTCATCAAAACTGATACGATCAAAGCGTTGCGCGCTCGCATCTTTCATGGGGTCAGCGGTATAGACACCATCGACCTTGGTCGCCTTCATGACGATCTCGGCAGCGATTTCAGAACCGCGCAAGGCAGCCGCCGTATCGGTCGTAAAAAACGGATTACCCGTCCCCGCAGCAAACACGACGACCTTGCCTTCTTCGAGATAGCGAATTGCCTTGCCACGGATATACGGCTCGATGACCTGCTCGATATTCAAAGCCGACTGCACTCGGGCATCCACCCCAGCACGTCGCATGGCATCAGACAGCGCCATCGCATTGATGACTGTAGCCAGCATACCCATGTAATCTGCCGTGGCGCGATCCATGCCAGTTGCAGCACCCGCCACACCACGGAAGATATTACCCCCACCAATCACCACGCCCACTTCAACACCCAGCGCAACCACCGACATGACTTCTGCAACAATGCGTTCCAGCGTTTCACGGTTGATGCCATACGCATCATCCCCCATCAAAGCCTCTCCCGAGAGTTTGACAAGGATGCGCTTGTAGCGGCTTTTCTGAGGGGTCGTCATGGACGTGTCTATGATGAAATCTGGCTTTTTACTTCGCTGCAGCCGCTGCAGCTTGCGCCGCCACTTCAGCCGCAAAGTCGGTGACTTTCTTCTCGATGCCTTCGCCCACGATGTACAGCGCGAAATGCGGCACCGATGCATTCTTGCTCTTCAGCAACTGCTCGATGGTCTGCTTGCCGTCTTCGGCCTTGACGAAAATCTGCCCCAGCAGGGTGACTTCCTTCAGGTATTTCTGCACCGTGCCTTCGGCAATCTTTTCCAGCATGTTTTCCGGCTTGCCGGATTCACGCGCCTTCTCGATCGCGATGCGACGTTCGGTGTCCAGCAGTTCAGCCGGCACGCCCTTAGGATCAAGCGACTTCGGCTTGGAAGCCGCGATATGCATCGCCAGATCCTTACCCAGTTGCTCATCGCCACCGACGACATCGACCAGCACGCCAATTTTGCTGCCGCCATGCACATAGCTGGTCAGCTTGCCTTGCGCGGCGATGCGCTCGAAACGACGGATCGTCAGATTCTCGCCAATCTTGCCAATCAGCGCGGTACGCGTGGCTTCCACGGTTTGACCGGCGATTTCAAGATTCGACAGTGCAGCCACATCGGCCGGATTGCGCGTCGCTACCAGCTCAGCCAGATTCTTCGAGAAAGCGAGGAAATCGTCGTTCTTGGCGACAAAGTCGGTTTCGCAATTCACTTCAATAATCGCAGCCAGCTTGCCATCGGCAGCCAGATACAACCCCACCACACCTTCAGCCGTCACACGCGCTGCGGCTTTGGTCGCCTTGTTGCCCAGCTTGACGCGCAGAATTTCTTCGGCCTTGTCCAGATCGCCACCGGCTTCCGTCAGCGCCTTCTTGCATTCCATCATCGGCGCGTCGGTCTTCTCGCGCAATTCTTTGACCATCCCTGCGGTAATTTCCGCCATTGCTCTACTCCAGATTCAGTATTCTTGATATGACAAACCGCCGCAGTGTCATGACTCTGACAGAGCCATAACGCTACGGCGGCAAATTTTTATTTACTCAGCCGATTCTTCTTCGACTTCGACGAACTCGTCGTCACCTGCAATTTCCTGCTCCAGGCTGGTCAGCGACTGGCTACGACCTTCCAGCACCGCATCAGCCACACCGCGTGCATACAGACGAATCGCACGGCTGGAGTCATCGTTACCCGGGATCATGTACGACACGCCTTCGGGCGAATGATTGGTATCCACCACACCGACCACCGGAATACCCAGCTTGCCAGCTTCGGTAATGGCGATCTTGTGGAAACCGACGTCGATGACAAAAATCGCATCCGGCAGACCGGTCATATCCTTGATGCCACCCAAGCTCTTTTGCAGCTTTTCCAGCTCACGGCGCGTGGTCAGGGCTTCTTTTTTCGACAGCTTGTCGAAGCTGCCATCCTGCGCCATCTGTTCAAGATCCTTGAGGCGCTTGATCGACAACTTAACCGTCTTGAAGTTGGTCAACATACCACCCAGCCAGCGCTCATCAACATAGGGCATCCCGGCGCGTTGTGCTTCTTCAGCCACAATCTCGCGTGCCTGACGTTTGGTACCGACGAACAACACGGTACCTTTTTTCGCAGCCAGCTTGCGAATGAAGCCCATGGCTTCCTGGTACTTGACCATCGTCTTTTCCAGATTGACGATGTGAATCTTGTTACGATGACCGAAAATATAGGGGGCCATCTTGGGGTTCCAGAAGCGCGTC
>CAYTHB010000056.1:0-18231 GCA_964437515.1 uncultured Sterolibacterium sp. | reverse complement strand
AAAGAGGACATTACAGCTTGGCAGAAAGCGGACATTACAGGTTGGGGCTAACAGTACGCGATCGGATTCAATTGCTTGAGCGGGGCTACGAACAACGCATCCTACGTTGTGGTGCTTGTCAAGCTGAAGCTCAGTTTCTTGGTGATGAACATGTTCCATTTGGTCAAGCGCGTATGCAGCCTTGGACTAGGGACGATATCGCTCCGCATTCTGGTCAAGCAGAAAGTGAAGAAGCCATGGCTCAAGTGCTGGCCATCAATGACACTCGCGCCTACGTGCCTGTTGCGGTATCTGTGTTGGTCATTCCACCAGAGTCTCGAGTCCGCAAAGGTACAGTTGTCGATCTTCTGTATCGTAGGTCAGAGGATCGGAAAAAAATCGACAATGCCAGAACGGCATTGGCGAAAAAGTCGGCGATCAAAACTCTGGCAACCGAGTACCGCTGCAAAATAGAGGACATCAAGGCAGCATTGATCGATCTTGATGACGGCTATCCGTTATATGGCGAAAACCTTACGCCTGGACAGTTGAAGGAAGGAGAATTCAAGGCCTTCCTAGAAATTTTGCCAGATCAACGCGATGATGAAGACTTGGTGACACGCAACAAAAGCGAGGAATGGCAGGCACTGGCTGCGAATGCAGAATCAAAAAACAGAATTCATGGCATTCAGCATCTTGTCCGCGTTGACCGACTCAAGGCCATAAAAGTATTCAGAGGCTTCTATCGAATTAATGAGGAGAAAATCGTCCCGCCGGACATCGTTGGTGAGTCTGACTGGCTACCAGCTATCGAACTCTATGGCGAAGGTATTTTCTTGGCGCTGGATGAAAATAGGTTGAAAAGTTGGGAACAGCATCCAAAAATTCTGGCGCGACTGGAAAAGCTACAGAGCCGATTTGCACATTCCACACGTACGGAGCCAAATCCCCTGACGCCGCGCTTCATGTTGCTGCACACCTTGTCTCATCTGTTGATGCGGCAAATCGAAGCCGAGGGTGGTTATCCTGCAGCATCATTAATCGAGCGCATCTATTGTTCTCAATCGCCTGAGCCCATGGCAGGCATTCTTATTCACGTTGCTGTGCCCGATATTGCAGGTTCTCTGGGCGGTTTGGCAGAGCTGGCCGAACCCCGACGCTTTCTGGGTATTTTGTCGCGTGCGCTGGAACATGCACACTGGTGTTCGCTTGATCCGGTATGCAGTGAGCACGATGGGCAAGGGCCGGGACTGCTGAATCGAGCCGCCTGCCATGCCTGTACGCTGGTGCCGGAACCTGCCTGTGAACATGGCAATGCCTTATTGGACCGCGGCTTCGTCAAAGGCGATGACAGCGATGGATTGCCTGTATTCTTCGGGGCTGCCTGATCATGCCTGTAGATGTTTAGCCCCGTACAATTCTATCTCCAAAAGAAGCTATGCAAAAACCATAATCACCATATCCCGCAAAAAGCACGAGGTATATTGCTCCAATACAGGCTTTGAAGAAATGTCAAGAATCACATTTAATAAAAAGACTTATAACCTTACGAAATCTGTTATGGAACTTGTTACGGAACCCGCTACGGAATCTGCTACGGAACATGACATCATGCCCGTAGATCGCACTCGGCGTTTTGTCTTGCCCGGCATCCAGGATCTGAACAAAGATCAGGACGAGGCTCTGGCGCTCCCACTGGAAGGACAGCATCTGATTATTGGTGGTCCGGGAACTGGCAAGTCGGTTGTCGCCTTGCTACGGGCACGAGGGTTGGCTCACGGTAATAAAACCTACCATACACTCGTATATAACCGTTTATTGGATCATTCGAACCGTCATCTATTTGGAAAACCGCAAGAACTTTCTGCCAAAACCTGGGATTCCTGGTTTCGTGAGCTTTGTCGACGCCACCTTAGAGAGGTTCCTACGCTGGAGCCAGATTATCCGGGTGGCTATCAGCCAATCGATTGGGAAACGGTTTTGAATCAGGTCCAAAAATTAGAAGATACCGGAGATCATTCACAACGATTTCTGGTGATCGACGAAGGACAGGATATGCCACTTGCGTTTTATGAGACGCTGGTCAACCTTGGTTTCGAGAATTTTTATATTGCAGCCGATCAAAATCAGCAACTCGATCCAAAGAAATGCAGTTCGCGCCAGGACATCGAAAACGCGTTAGGAATTGACTCCAACGATACACTAGAGCTAAAAACTAATTACCGTAACACGCTTCCTATTGCACAACTGGCACGACATTTTTACCCAGATGATCCGGCTAGCCCAAAACCCGAATTGCCAGCCCCCGGTTCCACTGCCACCGCTCCAGAACTCTGGACCTATGGCATGGCCGATACGCCATCGTTGACTGAAATCGCTGAACGCATATTGCGTCTAAGTGATCGTTATCCACGAAAACTGATTGGCATCATCACACCAGATAACAGAGTTCGCGAAAAGTTTTTGGCTACTTTTCGCAAAGCCAATCCCAGGCTTGACAACGGTAAACCTCCTGTCCAGACATTTGCATCAGGGCGGCAAGAGCCGCTGGATTTTGGGCAGGGCGGGATCATGGTCATCAACGCGCAGTCCTGCAAAGGTCTGGAATTCGATATCACTATTCTTGCTGACATTGACCAACATAATCCTAAGCAGAACACCGAACAGAATATTCGTGTGCTGAAATCACGCTTCTATGTGATGGTGACACGTGGCCGCGAACAGGTCATCCTGCTGCGTACCGGAAATGCTTGCCCAATCGTGGAAAGCTTGCTTCCCACTGATTCAGCCATCCTCGTCAGGAAGTAGATCAATGAATACCACTCGCTTCAAGAAACCAAGAACGCGCAAAAACACACAGACATGGTATCTGGTGACCAATTATCATAACCTGCTGTACATGCTGGCTGACGGCTTGGTGATGGAGCCTGCCGGTTTTGGCGAGAAGTATTATCAAGACTCACTAAGCACCATGCCCGGCTGGATACCTTTGTTTCGCAATGAAATTCCAGCTCAGGCTTTGGAACAAGCTACCCGCGAGCGTAAGCATCTACGTCCCTGTGTCATATCCTTTGATCTATCGGATATTTCTGGCCCCGTGCAAATGTTATCCCGAAAAGGCAGGCTTAGCGACGCTAACTTCCCTCCCAAACAGCACCGATATGCAGTCCTATTCATTCGGGTGCCTTTGCCTCTGAATTTGATTTCTCGTATCTCTTTTCGTTCAGTTGACGACCTGCAGGCATTTGAAATGGCAGCCGGAGATGTCTCAAATGTGGGCTTGTCACCTTACCAAATCGTAGTTGACGAGGCTTTATTTTCTAATGCAACAGATGCCGTGTGGCCACCGGCAGAAACCATAATATCGAAGCATCGAGATACCAAAGAACCCAATTACACGCTATTCCCTGATGAGTCAAAAGATCCGCCACAAGGATCGGAAGCGAAAAAAAATCATCCATTTATCTCTACACAAGCTCTTGGTGGTTTGCTTGCCATGCTTTATCACAGTGCTAATCGTAGCGATCTGGGGGTGAGAGCTTTTCGTCTGGCAACGGGCTTATCAGGTGGTGTTGGTGGATTTGAGGTTTGCGATCGAATATTGGCAGAGCTTCCGAAGTGGCTCGGTGGCGGTAGGAGTTCGGCCTCAGCGGATTTTCCAACTAAACTTTATTGGGGAACCCTCGAAGCCCTCGGTAATGAGCGGAAGAAAAACGGCTCAGCACAACCCGTAGAAATTGTTTTGGGGTATCTCGATCACCAACTTGCATCATTGGCCGAAGAAAAGTTTCGCAAACCCCTTGAAGGTCTGATTGCGGAGATGCGTGGCTGTCTTGGCCTTGGCGGCGGAACCATCACAGAAGTCTTCGAACGCAATAAAGGCTCACTGTCGCGTTCCTTACTGTTGTTCTGCCTGCGTAAGCATTGCTCTGATCTACTCGAATTCTCACACCCTCTTTTAAGTGATGCCGAGTATCTGCTTGCCAGTATTTTGTTTGGCGTGCGGGATGGCTGGCTGGGTTTGCCTCGTGAGATGCGCCACCAAGAGTTGTGTCCCTATGTTATGTATCGCATGGCGTGTTTCGCACATCAAAGTCAAGAAGGCGGTTTGACTCTTCCGGCAGTACCCAGCCCACAGCCTCTGCGCGCTCTATTCCCCTGTGGTGCAGAATCATGGAGCGAAACTCAAATCAAGGCTGCCATCGAAATCTCCCAGGCCAGCGAGTGGAAAGACTGTATCTATACGGTCATTACCTCTGCTGATGGTTCTCTTTTAACAGATCCAACAAAGCAGGAAGACGGAAGCTTTATATTTTCTGTGGACACAACTTCAACGAAAAAAGTCCGGCCTGATGCTTTTCTGAAGCACCTTGAGGAGTGGCCACCCATAGGCGCGAAGTTGGAATCGAAGATACGAAATGACTTGAACTCCGTAAGAAATGAGGAGACGGATCAAGCATGAGGATGATTCCCAGCGAGCCTTTACGCACCGATAGTTATGCTGAAAAACGCGTCTTCGATCAGTTGCGGGCTGCTTTTTCAGGGCCGGATCAGACGGGGTGGTTTGCCATGCACTCACTCAACCTTCCCCAGCATGAATACAAACGATTCGGTGAGATCGATTTCATTGTATGCGGACCTGATGGCATATTTGTCCTGGAGGTGAAAGGTGGCGGCGTTTCATGTCGTGATGGTGTTTGGGAAACGCGGAATCGTTTTGGAGAAACACATCAACTAAAGGAGTCCCCTTTCAAACAGGCGGAAGGCGCCATGCATGGCTTGGCAAAGAAACTGCCACATGCGCTGCAGCATACATTTGTTTTAGGCTACGGCGCGGTAATGCCTGATATTGACAACCTGCCTGAGAGCGCTGAATGGGATCGCGCTGTGTTAGCCGGTGCCAAAGACTTCAAGCAATTCGAAAAGTGGTTGATTCGACTCATCAAGCATTGGCGAGAAAAGGATGTTCGTACACCACGGGCGACTTCCGATCAGCTTAGGCAGTTGCAGCAGCACCTTCGCCCCGACTTTGAAGCCGTAGTTCCGTTGCATGTCACTGCCGGTGAGATCGAATCCCGCATCGTACGGCTGACAGAGGATCAATTGCGATTCATCTATATTGTTGAAGCGAATGACCGGGTCATTTGTTCTGGTGGCGCGGGAACAGGAAAAACCATGCTGGCACTTGAGCTGGCAAAGCGCTGGACTGCTGCCGGCATGAAAGTGGCCTTGACCTGCCATTCAATCTGGCTGAAAAATTTTCTGGAACGAAACACGCTGGCCGGATTGACAGTGTGTTTGTCGGAATCGATCCATGTTGCCGCAAGAAGATCAGGCATCGACAAGTTCGACGCACTGATTGTTGATGAAGGCCAGGATGTTCTCAATATGGAGAGTCTGGACAGACTGGATGCGCACTTGAATGGTGGGCTTCATGAGGGGCGGTGGTGCTTCTTCCACGACATCAACAATCAGTCCGGCTTGTGTGGAGCGTATGCGCCTGATGCCTACGAATATCTGAGCAGTTTTACGCCAACAAAAATACCATTGATAACGAATTGCCGGAATTCGTTGCCAATCTTGAATCGCATTCAGTGCGCACTTCAGGCTGACATGGGCAACTCTGGTGTCGGAGATGGGCCTGGCGTCCGCGAGTACGCGGTCGACGATTCGGCAAAAGCCACCCAAATTCTGGAACAGGAGTTGGAAGCGTTCACGAACGAGGAAGGTTTCAATCTTGGAGATATTGTCATGCTCTCGCCTGTCCCATTTGAGTCGTCCTGTGCTTCATCCCTGTCCCCTGCCTGGCGCAAATCGATTTCCATCATGGACGGCGCATCATCCCTCTTGACCAGCAGGCAATCCATCGGATTTGCCCGGATCGCGGACTTCAAAGGGCTGGAGAGCGAGGTCATCATTCTTATTGACCTGCCTACACCAGGTTCCAACGAAGACCTGCGTTCACTCCACTATGTGGGGATGAGCAGAGCGCGTGCGGTTTTAAGCATGATTAGTCTATCAGTCAGTAATAACCCGCTTCAGTGCCCATAAGCTCGACAGCTCAGTCAGCACATGGGCAACTGCCCACCACCAAACTTCAACGCCCAACCGTTCTCAGTTGGGTGTTTTCACTTCCGAACCCCGCAGGGTACGCGGAGTTCGCGCGCATGCTGCGTGTGCCAGGGGTGTGCGCGACCTGTAGGTTTTATCGACCTCCATCCTTTCTCCCCTTTTCCCGACTCCGCAGTGAAATCTCCGGCCAAGCCATTTTCAGATAATAGGCCATCGACCAAAGCGTCATTGCCGCAGCGACAATGATGAGAATCTGACCGATTTTCATGATGGGCAGACCCCAAAGATCTTCACGGTATAGCAACAACGGGATGGCCACCATTTGTGCAATCGTCTTAATTTTGCCGAGCATGGACACGGCCACACTTTCGGCGGCACCGATTTTAGCCATCCATTCGCGCAAGGCGGAAATCGCCAGTTCGCGGCCGATGATGATGATGGCAATCACAGCATCCACACGGTCAATCTGTACCAGCACGATGAGTGCGGCAGCGACCATGAGCTTGTCGGCCACCGGATCGAGGAAAGCACCAAAAGCCGAGGTTTGCCCGAGCTTGCGTGCCAGCCAGCCATCGAGCCAGTCAGTCAGGGCTGCCACAATGAAAATCAACGTCGCTGCCAGAGCTTGCTCATGCACACTCAATACTTTGGGTGACAAATAAAACACGCCGACAAAGAGCGGAATAAGCACGATGCGTGCCCAAGTGAGCAGAATGGGAATATTGAACGGCATGGTAATGGTGAGTGGTAATTAGTTTCCTGTCGTGTTCAATGTAGCTCGTCGTAAATCTTTTGCGCCAGTGCTCGGCTGATGCCCTCGACCCGACACAAGTCCTCCACCGTCGCTGCCAACACGCCTTGCAAGCCACCAAAACTCGCCAGCAACTTGCGTCGCCGTTGCGGGCCGATACCGGCAACATCTTCCAATCGCGAACGCTTGCGCGCCTTTTCACGTCGCGCGCGATGACCAGAGATGGCGAAGCGATGCGCTTCGTCACGAATTTCCTGTATCAGATGCAATGCGGCATGATGCGGCGGTAAGTGCAGGGATTCTAGTGCATCCCCGACGATGAGTGTTTCCAGCCCCGGCTTACGCCCTTCGCCTTTGGCGACGCCCACGCTCACCAGATGCGCCAGACCCAGTTCATCGAGCACCGCACGCGCCACGCCAAGCTGTCCTTTGCCACCATCGATGAGAATCAGATCAGGGGCGATAGATTCGCCCGTCGCCACTTTTTCATAACGACGCGTGAGCACTTGGCGCATTGCCGCGTAATCGTCACCGGGCTGAATACCGCTGATGTTGTAACGCCGATAATCGCTGTTTCTCATGCTGCCTTCAACACACACCACACAGGAAGCGACCGTTCCCTCGCCCTGAGTGTGGCTGATGTCAAAACATTCGATCCGCGTGGGGGGCTCATCCAGATGCAAAGCCTCGGCCAAGACATCGAGCTTGTGCCGCGCACTGCTCGCCGCGTGGCGACGTGCTTCAATGGCCAAGTGTGCGTTGTTCTGCGCCATCGCTAGCCAAGCGCGCTCTTTTTCATTCCGTGGCAGTACCGCAGCAGCGCGGATACCTGCCGCTTCGAAAACAGCCGCACAGGATTCGATCACATCGTGACTCAGAATCAGACGTGAAGGCGCAGGATGTTCAAGATAGTGTTGTTCGATAAAAGCCAGCAAACCTTCCGCCGCTTCATTGATGCACACACCCCCAGCATCATTCGAGGTTCTGCGCGGGAAATGCGCACGATCGCCCAGATGCTGCCCGCCACGCACCATGGCCAGATTGACACAGAAATCTCCCCCCTCTTCCAGCGCGGCGAGAATATCTGCATTTTCATCCCCGGTACTGCTCACATACTGCCGATGCAGCACCGCCTGCAATGCGCGAATCTGGTCACGCAGCCGTGCCGCTTCTTCAAAACGTAGCGCATCGGCGGCCTGCTGCATGTCCTGCGTCAGACGGTCGATGACCTCACCATGTCGTCCTCGCAGGAACAACTCGGCCATCCGCACATCGCTGGCATAGTCTCCTTCTGAAATAAAACCCACGCAGGGCGCCTTGCACCGCTTGATCTGGTAGAGCAGACAAGGCCGCGAACGATGCGCAAAAACGGCGTTTTCGCAGGTGCGCAGCAGAAAGGTTTTCTGCAAAAGCTGAATCGCTTCGCGCACTGCATAGCTATTGGGATAGGGACCAAAATACTGTGCCGTCTTGTTGAAGCTGCCACGATGAAAGGCTAAACGAGGAATCGCATCACCCGTCAACATGATGTACGGATAGGACTTGTCGTCGCGGAACAGAATGTTGTATTTCGGTGCCAGCCGCTTGATGAGTGTGTTTTCCAGAATCAAGGCCTCAGCTTCGGAACGCGTGGCGGTGATTTCAACCTTCGCCACCTGCGTGAGCATCAGGCTGATACGTGGGCTTTTTGTGTTTTTCTGAAAATAGGAGCTGACGCGCTTCTTGAGGTTCTTGGCTTTGCCCACATAAAGCACCTCATCCTGTGCACCGAGCATGCGATACACCCCCGGCTCGTCCGGCAAGGTCGCCAGCAGTGTGGCGGGGTCAAAAGGCTCAGGCAGCGTGTTCAAGTTCCTGGCGCACACGATCGAACACGGCGGCAAAGCTGGCTGCGGTCAAGCGACGTGTTTGCGTGTTGTAACGGCTGCAATGATAGCTGTCGATCAGCACGCGACCATCGGGCAAGGCGTGACGCGCATCATGGGCAAAGGCAAACGCGCCCTGCTTCAATCCCAGTGCCATCAGCACTGCTTTGTGCGCCACATTCCCCAGCGCGAGGATGACGCGTGCATCGGGCGAGGCTTGCAATTCATCACGCAAGAAGCGATTGCAGGTGCGTATTTCCGAGGTTTCGGGCTTGTTTTGCGGCGGCAGACATTTCACTGCATTGGTGATGCGGCAGTCGGTCAGCGTCAAACCATCATCGCTTGCAACAGAAACCGGGCGGCTGGCAAAGCCATAGCGATGCAGCGTTTCGTACAACAAGATGCCGGCATAATCGCCGGTAAAGGGGCGACCCGAACGATTCGCTCCATGCATACCGGGCGCCAGACCCACAATCAACAAACGGGCACTTGGATCGCCAAACGGTGCGACCGGACGTGCATGGTAATCCGGATGTTTTTGGCGCACCTCTGACAAAAATTCTGCCAAGCGCGGGCAGTCTGTGCAATCAAACAGGCTCATTTCAAACCCTGGATGACCGCTTCCCGGTCAAAAAAATAATGACACAATTCCCGCTCTCCCGCGTCCTCCGTCGCCACAAGCCTCACGAGTACCGGCACGAGTTCATCATAACGCTCGACCCACTGAGGGTTGCTGTCGACATCTACCACCTCGATCGAAAAATCAGCATGCAATGCGTGTGATGCGTGCAATGCGTTCAACTCCTCGCGCAAGGCCTCCAGTGCATGCAAGAGGTCATCGCACAAATGACAATAGCTTCGACTGTACAGACGCAACTGTGGAATCGGCGAAGTCATGACGTGCTCCGCTGGCACGTTCCTGTAGAGGTAGCCCCATCCTCACCAACCCCTCGCATGGACAAGCCCGAATGGCTGCGCGCTGTGTTGTATGTCGGAAGCCAGCGCAAAGCCAATACGCCGAGCAATAGCCCTGCCACCGCACCCAGTAAAGGCCAGCGTTCATCTCCCGCTTCAGCCGACCATGTCCCCAATGCCGTCCCCACGATCATCAGCAATGCAGGAAACAAGTAAGCCCATAACGCCGCCCACAATACCGCCCCTTCGGCAATATTGATGATGACCGCATCACCGGCTTTTGCATGAATCGTATTCGGCAGCCGATAGACACTCATATGCTTGGGGCGCAGGGATTCATTGAGCAGATTACTGCCACAGCCCCCTTCTTCATGGCAACGCCCACACCCCCCGCTGACGGGTTGAACTTCCACTTCGACATACGCTCCATCGACACGGAGGACTCTTCCATGATTTTCCATGTCACCTCTCGCCTCTCGTCTCTCCAAGCAGACCTTATTACTTCTTGCGTGGCTCAATGCCATCCGCAAATTTTTTCAATGTGGTTCGAGGAACAGCCCCCATCGCCACGATCAACTGCTGACCAATGGCACGCTGATACACATTGACCGCACCCAACGTCGCAAAACCCAATTCCGGCTTCTCAGGCAGCGCATCGACAAAGACTGAAATGGTCGCCAGGCCATCCGAAAAAACCACATGTAAATTACCAGCCTCATTAGCTGAGGTATCGCCACGACGTCCTGGTCGATCAACACTACGATCACTACGATCACTACGATCACTGCGATCACTACGATCACTACGATCACTGCGATCACTACGATCACTGCGATCAACATCAACACGTTTCATTCCCGCAATTTTCCGGAAGCCGGGTAATGGCACTCTAAACTGCCAGACATCCTCTTTACCACGCGATTCAGTCGCCTGAACGTGATGAATCTGCCATACCTTATTTTGTGCATCAAATTTTGATTTCAATGCCGATGCATCGTAACTACCCCCCACCTTCAACTGGGTAAATGCGAATGTTTCCACCGATTCGCCACGTTCATTGAGAACCCCCGCCTTCAAGAGCAGGCCGCTGGTCGTATCAATCCAGAACTGATGGGTATAACGAAGATCATCATGCGGAATAAGCAGAATTTCCTGGCTATCGCGATCCGCCACACGCCCCACAGCCCCCTTGCGTATCGTGTAGAACTCGGCCAGCCCCGCCAGTGAAGCCGGTAACAACAACGGAAAGCTGCTACGCTGCGTTGAAACGCGCTTTTCAATCAGCAGAGTGTGCGTTTCGGGCAAATAACATTTCACTTCGTCGTTATTGCGAATCACCTCACGCGGGCTGCCGTCCAGTACTTCGAGGCGTTCATATTCCTTGCCATTGTCAAAAACGTGCGTAATGCGCGAAGTTTCCGTCTGAATGCCATTGCGATAAACAAAGATACCGCTGTAATTCTGTTCGCGTGCTGCCGCCATGACCCGCCCCAACCAGGTCATGCCATCCGATGCCACGCCCTGCGATACCGCAGCTGTTTGCGCCTCTACCGTCCCCTGTACGAGTAAGCAGAGGCTGCAAAGACACGCTCTGGCAAGTAGACGCATGTTCATCGTGCGGAAGCTACCGTTCGGACATACCCTGCTCCGCCATCAAAACGGTTACCCGAAGAATAAGCCTGATGTGCAACCAGATAGGATTGCAAACGATGCCGTTCATTATCCTGTTCCTGCGTCTGAACAAGCCGTGAGCTTGACGCAGGCGCCACCTTGGTTTGCGTCGCTTGCGCCAAGGTGGAGATTGCCTGAGATGTCCTCACCCTGTCCGTTGCTGACATCGTTGCGGGTTCCGACAACGCCAGCCATGCCACCGCCCCCACGCCCGCCACTGCCGCAGCGTAACGCAGTAAAGCACCGCGCAGCGGTTGTCCATGATCTCGACGAGGTGCGAGTATCGCAGGCTCTCTTTGCAAATCAGCCATGATGCGTGCCGTCAGATCCATATCCAGACGTGAAGTATGACGAAGCGCGTCACCTACCAAATGATAGTTGCTCCAAGTTGAACGTAATTCGGCGTCATCACGCAATGCCGAAAAAACGGCCTGATGACGATCCTCTTCAAGCTCACCGTCAAGCAATGAGGACAGTTCGGATTTCATCGTGAGCAAACCTCGCATTTAACATTCATAGACCGTAACCTGCACTTCTACACTTCTGCACTTCATCACCAACGACGATTTGATGCTGTATCCAGCAAGGGCTTTAATTTTTCAGCAATGGCCTCGCGTGCCCGAAATATGCGTGAACGTACCGTACCAATGGGGCAGTTCATGACCTGAGAAATTTCCTCATAACTCAAGCCGTCAATCTCACGCAACACAATGGCATTTCGCAATTCCTCCGGCAAGGACTCCATTGCCGCATTCACCGTGTTACCAATTTCCTTGGACATCAAAATACGCTCAGGCGTATTTTGATCACGCAACAGCTCGCCTTCGTCAAAAACCTCAGCTTCTTCAGTATCAAATTCTGTCGTCGTCGGAGGGCGACGTCCGCGCGTTACCAGATAATTTTTGGCTGCATTGATTCCGATTCGGTAAAGCCATGTGTAAAACGCACTTTCACCACGAAACCCCGGTAATGCCCGATAAGCCTTGATAAAGGCCTCCTGCACCACGTCCTCGACTTCGGCAGGGTCACGAACCAGACGTGAAACCAGACGCACCAGCTTGCGCTGATACTTGGAAACAAGCAGGCCAAAAGCCTGTTTGTCTCCCTGCTGCACACGTTCAACCAGTGCTTGATCGATTTCGCGTTCAGACACGATGGTTTTGAATAAAGCGGTTCATGATTAGCCATGAAGTATATCCGATGCCTTCAGCCTGACATTCCATTACACCCGAATTTTCACGTCACATCGACCCACACGCCGTACTTACCCTGTCGAAAGACAAGATTGTTTGAAGATGGTTCCCAAACGCAGCGCAATATCACCAAAACATTGTCATTGATTTTGAATCACTCACTCTTTCGGGTTTGTGTGGGCTATGGGAAAATGCCGCTTTTTCGGAATCGCGGAGTCAATCAAACTCCGAAACTCCGCGCCATTTCACGCAATCAAGCTGCCATGCCTTTGTCACGTCTGTTAAAAATCCTTCGCGTTGCCAGCCGACATGGCCTTGACCAATTGTTGCTGGAACAAGAACCCAGTGGTCGTTTGCTGCGTTTTGCAAATGTCTGCCAGTTCTGGCGACGCGGCAGTGAGTCGTTGAAAGCACCGCGTGCCGTGCGTTTGCGGCGGGCATTGGAAGAACTGGGGCCGATTTTCGTCAAGTTTGGGCAGATGCTCTCCACCCGGCGTGATCTGCTACCAGCAGATATCGCCGAAGAACTGGCACGATTACAGGATCGGGTTCCCCCCTTTCCAACGGCACAGGCACTGGCTGTACTTGAACGGGTCTATGGACGTTCAGTGGATGAGGTCTTTGCCAGATTTGACCGTGAGCCGGTCGCTTCGGCTTCGGTAGCACAGGTGCACTTTGCCACGCTGCGCGAGGAAGATGGCGGGCATGAAGTGGCGGTCAAGATTTTGCGTCCCGGTGTGCGTGACATCATCGTGCACGATATTGAGCTGCTGCGCGCGGGGGCGACTCTGCTGGAAACAGTGTGGGCGGATGGCCGTCGCCTGAAGCCGCGCGAAGTGGTGGGGGAGTTCGAAAAATATCTGCACGACGAACTCGACCTGATGCGTGAAGCCGCCAACTGTTCGTTGCTGCGGCGTAATTTCAAGGATTCAAAAATCCTCCTGGCACCCGAGGTGTATTGGGATTTTTGCGATGAATCGGTGATGGTCATGGAGCGCATGCATGGCACACCGATCAGCCAGCTAGATGTATTGCGCGAGCAGGGTATCGACCTGAAAATGCTCTCGCGTAATGGCGTGGAGATTTTTTTCACCCAGGTTTTTCGCGATGGTTTTTTCCATGCGGACATGCATCCGGGCAATATTTTTGTCGCACCAGGCGGGCAGTATGTCGCGCTGGATTTTGGCATCGTGGGTACGCTGACCGATGTTGACAAGAACTATCTCGCGCAGAACCTGCTGGCTTTCTTTCATCGGGATTACAAGCGCGTGGCGGAGGCGCACATCGAATCCGGCTGGGCTCCCCCCGAGACGCGCGTGGATGAATTGGAAGCAGCGATTCGCGCCTGCTGCGAGCCTTTTTTTGACCGGCCGCTGAAAGACATTTCCTTTGGCAAAGTGTTGCTGCGCCTGTTTCAGACTTCACGGCGTTTCAATATTGAAGTCCAGCCACAACTGGTGCTGCTACAAAAAACGCTGCTCAATATCGAAGGTCTTGGGCGGCAACTCGATCCTGATCTGGATCTGTGGACGACCGCCAAACCTTTTCTCGAACGCTGGATGAGTGAGCAGATGGGCTGGCGCGGTCTGCTCGATAACCTGAAGCACGAAGCCCCGCAATGGGCGCGATTGCTACCGGCCTTGCCGCGTTTGGTGCATCAAGCATTGGCTCGCGATGAAAAGCGCGAAGCGGAACGGTTAGCACTGGAGCAATTACGCATTGAGGCAGCCTCAAGCCGTCGGCTGGCGATGCTCGCCATGGTTTGCGCGTTACTCGTTGCAGTGCTGGCTTTACAAACTTATTTCTGATTTCGATTCGGAGGGTCGTCCATGCTGTTGTGGTTCGTCATTCTTTATCTGATGATTTCGGTCGGTATCGGCCTGGTGGCTGCGACGCGCGTACATAGTGCCAAGGATTTTGCGGTTGCCGGACGCAGTCTGCCTTTGCCCGTGGTGACGGCCACGGTGTTTGCCACATGGTTTGGCGCAGAGGCTGTCTTTGGCGTGTCCTCTACTTTCGTCAAGGACGGTTTGACGGGCGTGGTTGCTGATCCCTTTGGTTCTTCGATGTGCCTCATCATCGCCGGGGTTCTGTTTTCACGTTATCTCTACAAGCTCAATATTTTGACGCTGGGCGATTTTTATCGGATGCGCTACAACCGCGCGGTTGAAATTCTCACCACGCTTTGTATCGTCGCCTCCTATCTCGGCTGGGTTGCCGCGCAGATTAAGGCACTGGGGCTGATTTTTTATGTGGTCACCGATGGTGCGGTGAGCCAGCAGACCGGCATGATCTTGGGAGCTGCGATCGTGCTGACCTACACCACTTTTGGCGGCATGTTCTCGGTGGCAATTCTTGATTTTGTCCAGATGGCCGTGTCGATCGGTGGTTTGCTGTTTATCGCCTGGACGGTGAGCGGGCAGGTTCAGGGGGGAGCATCGGCGGTGATTTCACATGCGAGTGCGGCAGGGAAACTGGATTTCTTTCCGACCATGGAACCGCTCAAGTGGGTGGCTTTTCTCGGGGCGTGGATAACCATGATGTTGGGTTCGATTCCGCAGCAGGATGTCTTTCAACGGATTACCTCGGCCAAAAGCTCCAGTGTGGCACTGACCGGCTCGATATTGGGAGCCTCCATTTATTTCTTTTTCACTTTTGTGCCGATGTTCATCGCCTACTCGGCCACACTGATCGACCCGGAGCAGTTCAGCAAACTGTTGCAAACCGATAGCCAGCTCGTTCTGCCCACCCTGGTCTTGCAACACACGCCGGTCTTCGCACAAGTGCTGTTTTTCGGGGCGGTGCTCTCTGCCATCATGAGTTGCTCATCCGCCACTCTGTTGGCACCTTCTGTCACCTTCGCGGAAAACGTCATTCGCGGCTTCTGGCCAAAAATGGGCGATCATCAGTTTCTCTGGGTGATGCGCGGCACGGTGGTCTGCTTTACCTGCATGGTGCTGGTGTTTGCGCTGAACACGAATGCCTCGATTTTCAAAATGGTGGAAAACGCCTACAAGGTCACCCTGGCCGGGGCTTTTGTGCCCTTGATCTTTGGCATGCTTTGGAAACGCGCCACCAATCAGGGCGCGTTGGCGGCTATCTTTGGTGGCCTGCTGTCGTGGTTGCTGGTGGAGGTGCTGGTGGCGACGCCGCATAGCCAAAGCGTGGATTACGCTTACGCGCTGATTGGTGAAGAAGGGGTTCCGCCCCAACTGGTCGGTTTGTGTGTGTCTGTGTTGGGTATGGTCGCAGGCTCTTTATTGCCGCAATGGATCGGACATCGGCAACCCGGAAAACCACTTCATGAATTGCAGCATCATGCATCGCGTAAAACGCATCATGTCTCTTGAGATATCTGCCTGCCATGTCTGAAACATCGCCTCCTCTGCTGACCTCCTACCGCAAGCACTGGGCGCAACGTTTCGGCGTGGCTCCCTTCCTGCCCATGTCGCGCGCCGAGATGGACACGCTCGGCTGGGATTCCTGCGACATCATCCTCGTCACCGGTGATGCTTACATCGACCATCCGAGTTTTGGTATGGCACTGATTGGCCGCGTGCTGGAAGCGCAAGGTTTTCGGGTGGGCATCATCAGCCAGCCCGACTGGCATTCGGCGGCTGCATTCAAGCGCTTGGGCAAACCCAATCTGTTTTATGGCGTGACTGCGGGCAATATGGATTCCATGGTCAATCGCTATACCTCGGATCGCAAAATACGTTCGGATGATGCCTATACGCCCAACGCCGAGCCGAATAAACGTCCGGATCGCGCCGTGGTGGTGTATGCCCAGCGTTGTCGCGAGGCATTTCCGGATCGTCCGGTCATCATCGGCAGCATCGAAGCCAGCCTGCGCCGCATCGCGCACTATGATTACTGGTCGGACAAGGTGCGGCGCTCCATCCTGCTCGATTCCAAGGCGGACCTGCTGCTGTTCGGCAATGCTGAACGGGCGATCGTGGAACTCGCCCACCGTCTCGCCAAAGGCGTGCCCATTGCTGAAATCCGCGATCTGCGTGGTACGGCTTTCATGGTGTCACCCGGCTGGAAACCCGAGGGGTGGGAGGAAATGGATTCCACGCAGGTCGATACGCCTGCGGCTCCACATCATCCGCCGCACGTTCATGCCGATCCTTATGCAATGGAACCGGCTGCGGCAGCAAAGACACCCTGTTCAAGCACTGACTCTGTCCCCGTAACTGAAGTGCAGCCCATACAAATCGTGCCACGCACCGAACGTCTGGCAGCACGCAAGGCCGCACGCGCACAAACCGTCATTCGTTTGCCCTCTTACGAACAGGTGATTGAAGATAATGTGCTCTACGCCCATGCTTCGCGCATCTTTCACCTCGAAGCCAATCCGGGCAATGCGCGTGCCTTGGTACAAGCCCACGGCACGGGACCCGGGCGACGCGATGTGTGGCTGAATCCGCCCCCCATCCCGATGACCACGCCGGAGATGGATCACATCTACGGTCTGCCCTTTGCGCGCGCACCGCATCCGGCGTATGGCGATGCGAAGATTCCCGCTTGGGAAATGATCCGTTTCTCGATCAATATCATGCGCGGCTGCTTTGGTGGCTGCACCTTCTGTTCGATCACCGAACATGAGGGGCGCATCATCCAGAGCCGTTCCGAAGCCTCCGTTCTGCATGAGATCGAACAGATTCGCGACAAAACGCCCGGCTTTACCGGCGTGATTTCCGATCTGGGCGGGCCGACCGCCAATATGTACCGGCTGGCCTGCAAAGACAAGAAAATCGAATCCTCCTGCCGCCGTCTGTCCTGTGTGTTTCCTGATATCTGCGAAAACATGGGAACCGACCATACGCCGTTGGTGCAGCTATACCGTAAAGCACGGCAAATACGCGGCATCAAGAAAATCCAGATTAGTTCCGGACTACGTTACGATCTGGCGATTCGTTCGCCGGAGTACATCAAGGAACTGGTGACCCACCACGTCGGCGGCTATCTCAAGATCGCCCCCGAACACACCGAACCTGGACCGCTGTCAAAAATGATGAAGCCGGCGATCGGCAACTATGACAAATTCAAGGCACTATTCGAAAAGTTTTCGCGTGAAGCCGGCAAGGAACAGTACCTGATTCCTTACTTCATCGGAGCGCATCCGGGATCGACCGATGAAGATGTACTGGCACTGGCACTCTGGCTGAAACGCAACAAATTCCGTCTCGATCAGGTGCAGAACTTTCTACCGACTCCGCTGGCCATCGCTTCTGCCATGTATCACAGCGGCAAGAACCCGCTGCGTAAAGTGAATGCGGACAGTGAGGAAGTCGCCACCCCCCGTACAGGCCGCCAACGCCGCATCCACAAGGCTTTCATGCGCTATCACGATCCCGCCAACTGGCCCTTGTTGCGTGAAGCCCTGCGCCAGATGGGGCGTGCCGATTTGATCGGCAACAGTGCAAAACACCTCGTACCGTCCTATCAGCCGCCGGGTTCATTGCAAGGAACAGGTGAGCGCACTTCCAGTTGTGCACGACGTAAAGCGGCTACACAGAACAAGCCGAATAAATCGAGTGAGAAATATCGTGCATCAACGCCAACATCAACGGAACGACGCCCCACCAACCCGCCCGTAAAACCCACGAAAACAGGCGGTTCCCGACGAGGACGTGGCATTAGTGTGAAATAACGAAAACAGAGTCGGGTTGAAGCTTCGAGCGTAGCGAGCCAATCAGTAGCCGCTCCTCGCTGGGGCGTAGGCGGAGTTTCACGGAGCACTGCTCCGTGCCGCCGAAGCCGGACGGCTGTGCAAAGCCGT
>CAYTHB010000055.1:0-18238 GCA_964437515.1 uncultured Sterolibacterium sp. | reverse complement strand
CCTTGCCCAGCGGGTTGTATTGCACAACACGATTTCCTTCGACCCAGGGGGATTCGAGCAGAAATTCGTATTCAATTTTTTTCTCGATGAATACAGCGCGCACCTTGCGGACGTAAGGGCTGGTAAAGGAACCAATCAGTTTCATGGAAGTGGTGTGCTGGTGATGCAAGCATGAAAAATGGGGTGGAAATTATCGCTGAACGGTTTGTGGACTTCAAGAAAACAACTTGTTAAAACCGAAACCTTTGTGTTTTTCGATTGATAGAAGCAAGAAAACTGGAACCAATATGGAATCACTCATTGTTTCAACAGGGGTTGTCGCTCTGGCTGAAATTGGCGACAAAACACAATTGTTGGCCTTTATTCTCGCTGCACGATTCAAAAAACCGCTGCCGATTATCTTGGGCATTCTGGCTGCCACACTAATCAATCATGGTCTGGCAGGTTGGGTGGGTGCGTGGATTTCGGCCAATGTACGCCCGGATATTCTGCGTTGGGTGCTGGGTTTTTCATTTATCGGCATGGCCTTATGGACGATGATCCCCGACAAGATCGACGACAAGGAAACACAAGTCGCTCGCAAACTGGGTGTTTTTGGCATTACTTTTCTGACCTTTTTCCTTGCTGAAATGGGTGATAAGACTCAGATTGCTACCATAGCCCTCGCAGCACACTACAGCGCACCCTGGCTGGTGGTGGCGGGCACGACGTTAGGGATGCTCATTGCTGATGTCCCCGCCGTGTTTGTCGGCGATCGACTGGCCACAAAAATCCCGATGAAACTGGTACATACCATCGCTGCAATCATTTTTGCCGCCTTAGGCGTGGCGACTTTGCTGGGTGCCGGAGAAAGCTTGGGGCTGTAAATTTTTTCTTTGAGGAAGTACACATTAAAACTTTACATTTTTGGAAAACAATCTATAATTTCTTTTCTCTTTTGGGGGTATAGCTCAGCTGGGAGAGCGCTTGCATGGCATGCAAGAGGTCAGCGGTTCGATCCCGCTTACCTCCACCAATACTTAAAAACCCAACCCTTATCGGTTGGGTTTTTTTCTGCCCGGAGTGCCAGTGCTGACGCGGGTTCGGGTTGCGCTGCGACGGACGCGGCTACCCGGGACGCACCCGTTTCAGGCCGTTTGGCGCTCTCTGTTCCCGCCCATTCTCTGTTTCTGCGAAGGAGGCCGTCACACCATCCCCAGCATTGACGCGGGTTGGCGGCGGCTTGTTCGTATCGAAAACCGCTTTCGCGCTGGCGACCGATCCTCGCTTCAGCTTGTGGCCTCGAATGCCGGGTGGTGGCCGTTCATGATGGGTCGGACATCCCAGGTGATAGGTATTCCGGGCCGATAGACGACTTTGTTGCCGTGCTTGATGCGGGCCTTCAGGTGCTCGGACAGCGGCTTGTCGTATTTTTCGATCTGCTTGATGGCGCGGTCGACGGCGTTGCGGAAGGCGTCCCGGACGTTTTTGCGCTTGTCACCGGCTTTGCGAAGCCTGCCGCCTTTGCCGACTCCTGCTGTGAGTTCATCGGCAATCTGTGCTATTTCGTCCTCTATCTCCTCCAAGTGCTGGTGATCGCCGTCTTGCTCGGCTTCTGCCTTCTCAGAGACCAGCGACTGGTATTTGGCTCGGTACTGCTCGACTGCCTTTCTGTCCAACACGACGCCCGCACCGACGCACTGAGCTTGGTTTTTGATTCCGATCCGCACCATGAGTTGCCGAGGCTGGTAGCGCATCCGCCCGGAGATGGGTCAGTGGCTACGAACGCTTGAGGTCCCGGTAGAAATTCTCGTGCGGCCCGGCGGCCTCGAGATAGACGAGGCGTACCTCGTCGTCGACGGTGTAAGCGAGTAGGTAGAGCTGATTCTGGCTGCGGAATTTGTAGACGAACAGTTCGGCCAGATCACCCTTCTTGCGCTCACCAACGGTCGGATCGGCAGCAACCACCTCGGTGGCGTCATCAACGTCGTGGGCAAGGTTGTCGTGAAGTTTCTTGTAGGCGCGGGCGAAGCGACGGGTCTGTTTGAGCGTATCACTCATGCCCGACGCGACCGTGGCACGAAGGCGGTGGACTCTTCGTGCGGCTCGGCCATCGAGGCCAGCGACTCGGCGATGAAGCTGACCGGCAGGTCGGGGTTGTCCAGTGCGGCGCGACCGATCTTTGCCCAGTACTCGACCTGGCCGGCGATGGTGCGGTGCTCCGCCAGAGCCTCATTGCGAGCCTGGTCGTACAGCGTTTGATCGATGCGAATGGACGTCGATGCGGTCACGGCAGTCTCCGGGTAGGCGGGTATTTTACGAACGGATTTCAGCTCACCACAATTGTAGTAATACGCCAAAAGGAGTTCCCAAAGGAGTTCAACAGAGTAATCGCACGAATGACATTGTCGTACACTCCACAAAATATTCGTTCACGATCAACGCCTTACCAAGGGGGTTGTTCACAGAAGGTTGAATTGTGTAGTTTTCTGTCTTTTTGGGGTGATTCATGGAAACAGAAAACCGGTTACGGTGCAAAATTTTCACCGGTTTTAACGGTTGAGTTTGCTAAAATGCGATGTTTACCCTGCCGTTGAATTGGCTTTTGACGGTGGGTTTCTTTCTTTTATAGGTTCATTTTTTCCATGTACGCTGAAAAAGTTCTCTCCGGCATGCGTCCGACCGGTCGTTTGCATCTTGGACACTACCATGGCGTGCTGAAAAACTGGATCAAACTGCAACACGAATATCCCTGCCTGTTCTTTGTCGCGGACTGGCACGCACTGACCACGGCTTACGATGAGCCGGGAACCATCGTCGATAATGGCTGGGAGATGGTCATCGACTGGCTGGCGGCAGGGGTGGATCCGGCGCAGGCGACCCTGTTCATCCAGTCGCGCGTGCCGGAGCATGCCGAGCTGCATCTGCTGTTGTCGATGATGACACCGCAAGGCTGGCTGGAGCGGGTGCCGACCTACAAGGATCAGCAGGAAAAGCTCAGCCACAAAGATCTGACGACCTACGGTTTTCTGGGTTATCCGCTGTTGATGAGTTCCGACATCCTGATCTATCGCGCGGACAAGGTGCCGGTGGGCGAAGACCAGATTCCGCATGTCGAATTTACGCGCGAACTGGCACGGCGTTTCAATCATATCTATGGCCGTGAGCCGGGCTTTGAGGAAAAGGCGAAGGAGGCCGTCAAAAAGCTGGGCAGCAAGCGCGCCAAAATGTACGAAGAGCTGCGTACCGCCTATCAGGAACGCGGTGAGGATGGCGCGCTGGAACAGGCGCACGCCTTGCTGGATGAGGCGCAGAGCCTCTCGCATGGCGATCGTGAAAGGCTGTTCGGCTATCTCGAAGGCGGCGGCAAGATGATCCTCGTCGAGCCTGAAGCCCTGCTCACCGAGGCTTCGCGTATGCCGGGGCTGGACGGCCAGAAAATGTCCAAGTCTTATGGCAATACCATTGCGCTGCGTGAAGACAAGGATAGCGTGACCAAGAAAATCCGCACCATGCAGACCGATCCGCAGCGCGTGCGGCGTACCGATCCGGGTGACCCGGATAAGTGCCCGGTGTGGCAGTTTCATCTGGTGTATTCCGACCCAGCCACCAAAGACTGGGTGCAGAAGGGCTGCCGTAGCGCGAGTATCGGCTGTCTGGAGTGCAAGCAACCGGTGATTGATGCGGTACTCAAGGAACAGGAGCCGATGCGCGAACGCGCGCAGGTTTATCTGGATGATCCGCAACTGGTGCGTAACATCATTGCCGATGGTTGCGAGAAAGCCCGCAAGCTGGCGCAGGAAACCATGCGCGATGTGCGTGAGTCGATGGGGCTGGATTACTCGTGATCTCCGACGTGGCAGATGAACAGGCATTGCCGGAGGTTGCGGGAGCGGAGGCGACGGTTGCTGAAACAATCGTTCCCGATCACGCGGCGCGCATTTATGGCGAGCCGATGCTGGAAATGCCACGCGATCTCTACATTCCGCCGGATGCGCTGGAAGTCATTCTCGATTCCTTTGAAGGCCCGCTCGATCTGCTGCTTTATCTGATCCGCAAGGCTAATATCGACGTGCTGGATATCGCCATGGCACCGCTCACCGAGCAGTATCTGGGCTATGTCGAGGCGATGCGCAAGCACAACCTGGAGCTGGCTGCCGAGTATCTGCTGATGGCGGCGATGCTGATCGAAATCAAGTCGCGTATGCTGTTGCCGCGTCCGCCCAAGGCGGATACCGGCGAGCCGGAAGATCCACGTGCCGAACTGGTGCGCCGTCTGCTTGAGTACGAGCAAATGAAGGCGGCAGCCGCAAAGCTCGATGAAATGCCGCAAGCTGAACGCGATTATGAGTGGGTGACGGTCTGGATTGCCGACAAGGTCGTCGAACGTCAGCCGGAAGTCACCTTGCAGGATTTGCGTGCAGCCTGGATGCAGCTCATCAAGCAGGCACGCGTCACGCAACATCATAAAATCCGCCGTGATGAGCTTTCGGTACGCGAGCACATGAGCCTGATTCTGCGTCATCTGGCGGGCGGCAGTTTTGTGGCGTTTGAGCGGCTGTTCGAGACGGGCGCGGGCATCCCCCATCTGGTGGTCAATTTTCTCGCCATGCTGGAGTTGGCGCGCGAAAAGCTGGTCGAGATTGTGCAGAGTGAGCCGCTGGCTCCGATTTATGTGAGATTGTCTTCGAATGCTGAACCTCTACACGCCTGACGATTACAAGCGCGTGCTTGAAGTCGCGCTGCTCACCGCCAGCGGCCCCTTGCCCTTGTCCGAGCTGAAGCGGCTGTTCGATGAAGACTTTGATGACGATACCCTGCGTTCACTCTTGAATGATCTCAAGGCCGATTGGTCGCAGCGTGGCATCGAATTGGCACAGTTGGCAAGTGGTTGGCGTTTTCAGACACGCCCGGAATATCAGACGTATCTCGATCGTCTGAAGAATGAGAAACCGCCCAAGTATTCACGCGCTGTGATGGAAACGCTGGCGATCATTGCCTATCGTCAGCCGGTGACGCGTGGGGATATCGAAGATATTCGCGGTGTGGCGGTGTCGCCCAATATTCTCAAGACATTGGAATCGCGTGACTGGATTGATGCCGTGGGTCATCGCGATGCGCCGGGTCGTCCGGCACTGTATGCCACTACCCGTAAATTTCTCGACGATCTGGGGCTTAGAAGCTTGTCTGAGCTGCCCCCTTTGGCCGAGCTTGAAAAAGCCCTGGAGAATCCGAATGCCGCCGCGCAACAAGAAGCCTGAAAACACTGATGCGACGGGCTCGTCCAGTCGTCCTGGTGCGACCACGCGCCCCCGTCGTGTCGGGGGACGCAATACACCATTTCGTGCAGCACCGACCTCCTCGGGCGGAAGGCGGGCACGCGGTGCGCCACAAGCATCGACCCCTGCGGGACGCGCTGTGGCCGAGGAGCCGACTACCAAGCTGCAAAAGGCACTGGCCGATGCCGGCTTTGGTTCGCGCCGTGAGCTGGAAGCCTGGATTGCCGAAGGACGGGTCAGTGTCAATGGCGAAGCCGCGCATGTGGGGCAGCGTATCAGCGCACGCGACAAAGTGAAGCTCAATGGCAAACTGGTGCATTTGCGAATTGCCGATGAACGTCGCTTGCGTGTGCTGCTGTATCACAAGCCGGAAGGTGAGATCGTTTCACGCAACGATCCGCAAGGTCGTCCCAATGTGTTTGACCAGTTGCCGCGTATGCGTGGCGGTCGCTGGATTGCCGTGGGGCGACTTGATTTTAATTCCTGTGGTTTGCTGCTCTTTACGAATGACGGCGCATTGGCGGATCGTCTGATGCACCCGCGCAGCAATATCGAACGCGAATACGCCGTGCGTATCATCGGCGAGTTGAGCATAGAAGCACGTCAGCGTTTGCTCGAAGGCGTGCCGCTCGAAGATGGTGTAGCGCAGTTTGGTCGTCTGGTGGATGGTGGTGGTGAAGGCACGAACCGCTGGTATCGTGTGACCCTCAACGAAGGGCGCAATCGCGAAGTACGTCGCATGTTCGAGGCGGTTGGCCTGACGGTCAGTCGCT
Source organism: uncultured Sterolibacterium sp. (assembly GCA_964437515.1). Taxonomy (GTDB): domain Bacteria; phylum Pseudomonadota; class Gammaproteobacteria; order Burkholderiales; family Rhodocyclaceae; genus Sterolibacterium. The sequence continues at coordinate 12,207 of CAYTHB010000055.1, read as the reverse complement.
TGATGCGTGTGCGCTACGGCCCGGTGCAGATGCCGCCACGTTTGAAACGTGGCATGACGCTGGAGTTGTCACCCGAGGATGTCAGAGCCTTGTTGAAGTATTTGCCCGAGGTAAAGCCTGCAGCAAGTCACCCTCAGGAGCAGCAACGAGAAATTGAACCTGATGAAGAGTGAGCTTGTTCATCTTACCATTTGCTTTTGACGCGATAGATCAACGTATTTGAGCCTCCTGCAGGCACGGTCAGGTTCCATGTTGCCCAGTTGGCAGCGGCTTTGGTGTGAGGGTGATTTTCATTGATGATTTCCCAATCGCCGGGGATGGGTTCGATGATTTTGACCGTCACAGCTTCATTCTTGGCATTCTTCACCTTCACTTCATAAGCGGATTCGGAAATACCGTAGTTGCCTCGGTTGGCGGCAGCAATGCGCTTAAAGTCGGTTTGTTTGCGTGCGGCGGTGACATCAAACGCGTCGCCCAGCTTGAGGCGCACGGTTTCATTTTTCGGCGTGTGATCGATACGGTCTTCACCAATGAACTGTGCATTACCTGCCGAGTCGCGTTTGTAAATGCGCACGACACCCTTGGGCAGGGGAATGGACAGACTGCGTCCTTTGTTATCAAACTCGACAAAAACGCCAACCTTGAGTTTCTGCCCGAGATCTGCATGTGAGTCACGATAGTAATAATCGGCGCCTTGTAGACGGTATTCCTTGTGTGATGGAATCTGCGCGGCAGAGAGCAGGGCGATCTGTTTGGTCTGGTTGTCGGCAATGGTTGTCGGGCGATCAAGGGTGTAGAGATGATAATCAAACAGGCTTTCTTCCTGCATGTGTTCCACAGGGGCAGATGCCATCATTGTCATGATTTTCATTTCACGACGCTGCACATCGTCACGAACACGGTTCACATCACCAGCAACGAGTTGTAGACGGGCGTTCGGATAGCTTGCACCCGATTGATTGGTCAGCGTGACCCATCCATTGAGATCGAGCCGGGTCTCGTCGGTCGATAGCTCACCGACATAATCGGCTTTCCAGGAGAGGCCGGAGGTCAGATAGGAGAGTTCGAGGTCTTGTTGTCCTGCACTGGGTGTATTCAGCCGAATGACCAGCGTCGGACGGTCGCGCAGATTGTCTGGCAAGGCTTGATAGACCAAACGTCCTGGTGGATGGGATTCGATACGGTCGGCAAACTGAAGAACGGCACCGCCATTGGCTGAAAGTAGTGTTGCTTCCTCAGTGGTTTCCACGCCGGTGTTGGGGGCTGTTTTAATGACGCGTAATTTCCGCCCCACATATTTTTCCAGCAGTTTTTGGGGTGTCAGTAGATCAAAATCGAAATTCTGTTCGATCAGACGAAAGCCTTCGACATGCGATGTGTTGCGTAATAACGCAGTTTCAGGACGTATGCGTGCCGAGACATCGCGCCAGGCCAATGCATTGTTTCCTCGTTCGAGAAGAATATTGCGGCTATCTTTGATGAGGGCGAGATCCTGGTTATAGATGGTCAAGGCAAGCTGCTTTTGATCCTTGAGTGTGCTGGTTTTTTCATCGTCCGCAGCGTGAACCATATGCAGCGGAAGCAGGATGATTCCAAGGGATACCAGCAGATGACGAGAAGAAGGGAGGCGCATGATCGCGAGTGGGAGTCAGGAAAAAGGAATGGCTCATTAGAGTCTTTGCGTTCAGGATCGTCAAGATCATGCCGTTAATATGAGATTGAAGTCTTGAAGGATTGCAGGCATGATGGATATATCGTTCGATAGGGAGTACGTTGTGGAAAAATTGTCAATGGCTCATACCTTGTCAGTCTTTTTGGTCGAGCCTTCTGTTGTTCAGGCTCGCTTCATCATTGAAAGTCTGAAGTCGATTGGTGTGGAACGTGTTCAGGCATTTGATACAGCATCGGCCGTGATTGATGAGATGAAATCCACACGGCCAAGCGTGGTCATTAGCGCGCTTTATTTACCCGATATGTCAGGAACAGATCTGGTTTATGCCATGCGAGATAATCCTCGCACGGCAGATGTGGCATTCGTCCTGATTTCTTCCGAGACACGTCCTCAAGTGCTGGAGCCAGTACGACAGTCGGGAGCATGTGGCATTTTGCCCAAACCCTTCACGAACCAACAGTTACAGCAGGTCTTATCGACTACGCTTGATTATCTGACCACGGATAACACGCTGCTCAATCAGCATGTGGAGCTTGAAGATCTTGTCGTATTGGTGGTGGATGACAGCAAAATTTCACGCAACTATGTGCGGCATGTCTTTGAAAATCTGGGGATTAAAAACTTTATTGAGGCCGAGAATGGTCTTGATGCAGTCAAAATCATGCAAAACACCGTAGTCGATCTGGTCATTACGGATTACAACATGCCCGAAATGGATGGTTTGGAACTGGTTCAATATATCCGTGGCAAAAGCTGGCAAAACTCCGTTCCCATCTTGATGGTTACCAGCGAGCAAAGCCGTAATCGACTCGCTGGTGTGGAGGATCTGGGCGTTTCAGGGATTTGCGATAAACCTTTCGTTCCCGAAGTCATCAAGCCCTTGCTAATCAAAATACTCAGTGAACATTCGCGCTGAACACTGAGCACTGAGTGCGGGGCATTGAATATTGCTGTCTATGCCCTGTGGACTTTTCCTTTTATTTCTTGTCGCGCTTTTTCCAGACGATGGGAATGGGCTGGGCTTCGGCGGGTTCTGCTGACACCGGGGGCATGAGTGGCGTCTTTGCCTGATCGCGTTTGCGCGGTGGTATGGGTTGCTCTCGGCGTGCTGCCATGGCAGCAGATAGAAAATCGGTGAGCTGATCTTCCAGACCGAGTTGGTTAATCATCTGGATTTCAAGCTTTTCATGATAAGCCGCCTCTTTGCCAGGGCGCTGGTCATAGGCTGCACGAAGATCGATTTTTTCTTCGTTGAGCAATCCCTTGATGACGAACTCGCATTCATTCGTTGCATCTGCCCCAAGTTGTCCTTTGCGGTCCAGGATAAAACGCACCGAAGCATAGGGGTTGCCGTCCGCGTCAACACCTTCCTTGCTATCGGCGGGAAAACTGTTGCCGATGGCATCCGAGGCAAATTCATGAAACATGGGTATTGCCAAGGTGTTTAGTATCTCCTGGAATTCATTTTTGAAGCTACGGGAATCATCCTGTTGCGCAGCGTGGTGGTGTGACATGTGCAGCCTTTCAAATTGAAAATAGGTAAAAACCCTGTTAATACAAAGGTTTCCACGTTGTTTTGCAAAACGGGAAGGATACCAGACTGGAGCGGCTCATGCACCCATCTGTTAGTATTCGCAGTCTTTTCAGACAACAACGAAATCGGGTGCGTGTTTTGTGTGCCTAGAATTCCTGTTTGCGTACCGGAAGCTCCCGAAATGGCACTCAAAGCGACGATATTCAAGGCGGATTTGCAAATTGCAGATATGGATCGGCATTATTACTATGACCATCATTTAACTATTGCCTGTCATCCTTCAGAAACCGAGGAACGCATGATGGTGCGTTTGCTGGCGTTTGCCTTGCAGGCGGATGAGGCTTTGTGTTTTGGCAAAGGGTTGAGTGATGAAGACGAGCCCGATTTGTGGGTCAAGGATTACACGGGAGCCATTAAACTATGGATAGACGTAGGCTTACCTGATGATAAGCGGGTGCGTAAAGCCTGCAATCGCTCAGAAAAAGTCCTCGTTCTGGCGTATGGCGGGCGGCAGGCAGAATTATGGTGGCAACAGCAACAGTCTGTTTTTGAACGTCACGATCATCTTGTCGTGATGTATTTGCCAAGCGAAGCCACAGAACATTTGACCCAACTATGTCAGCGAACCATGCATCTGAACTGCACGATACAGGATGGTCAAGTCTGGTTGGGAGATGATAAGCAACGCTCTGAAGCCACTCCACAAATATGGAAAAGCAGCCGCAACGATAAATAATGTAAGAATCGTCGAGTGGAGACGGGTGGGGCGGTGTGGGTAAGACGCCTGAGCTAGCTCAGATTTCAGGCGAACGTGTTGACACTATTACCCAGATGCGAAGGGCTGTTATATGACGGCGCGGCTTGGCTTGCCGTTTGGATGAGTTGCATCGCACTTTGAGCTTCAATATCCATGGCTTTTTTGAGCACAGCGAGTTGTGCATCGCTTACTTGGCGAGTTTGCGACATTTGAGTTGCCAGCGAGGTAATTCCAGTGATATCCATGACCATCTCCTAAAATAACACTTTCAGGATAGGCCATTTGATGACACAAAGCAAGAATAAAAATACAGCATTAGCCTTTTTCACGTGTAGTGAGAATAAGAGGGACGAGAGGCATAAGGGGCTTTGGATGTGCTGAGCGATGTGTTGAACGTCAGGTCGCATGATTGCTTCTGTTATCATCTTCCGCTTTGTCTTGAAGCAGGTTTCGTTTCTCGTGTTTTCGCAATTCAAATCCTGGTATGGCGACCGGCACGGTTATGCGCGCGACTGGTTGACTCGGCATCAAATGCAGGGCGGACAGGTGGTGGCGACGATGTGCACCTATGTGCCCGAGGAGATTCTGATCGCCGCTCACATGCTGCCGGTGCGTGTGTTGGGGGCGCATCAGGTGCAGAACGTGGCAGAGCCGCACATCTTCAGCATGTTCTGTCCGTTTAGCCGTGATTCGCTGGCTCAAGGGCTGTTGGGGCGTTATGACTACTGTACGGGTGTGGTGCTGGCGCAATCCTGTCTGCATTATCGGCAGACCTACACCTCTTGGCGTGATCACGTAGCGACAGTGCGTTGGGATTACTATTTGCCCATGCCGAATGAAGTGCAATCGCCGTTTGCACGTGCGCGGCATCGCGAGGAAGTGCAGGCCTTTCGAACACATGTGGAAGCCCAGCGCGGTGCGGCGATTGCCGATAGGGAATTGCAGGCGGCAGTGGAGCTGGTCAATGAAAACCGTCGTCTGCTCCGCCAGTTATTTGAGTTGCGCCGTCAGCCCGAGCCACCGCTGAGTGGTGCGGAGGCATTGTATGCCTCGCTCACCGCGCAGTTTGTTGATAAGGCGGAACACAATCAGGCATTGCGTCAGGTGCTGAATGCCTTGTCTGGTACCCCCAGGTCGCGTACCACCGGGGTGCGTTTGATGACCATCGGCTCAGAAAATGACGATCTGGGTTTTATGGAAATGATCGAATCCCTTAGGGCAACCATCGTCATTGACGATCAATGTTCGGGGACGCGCAATTTCTGGAACCAGGCACGAGCCCATGCGAACCCCATTGCTGCCATTGCAGACCGTTACTGTGCGCGACCGGCGTGTCCGACCAAGGATTTTCCGCTGCATACGCGATTCGAGCATGTGCTAGGGCTGGCACGCGAATATGACGTGCAGGCCGCCATTTTCTTGCAACAAAAATTCTGCGATCCGCATGAAGGTGATTATCCCGAACTCAAACGTTATCTTGAGGAGCACGGAATTCCCACTCTGTTTCTCGAGTTTGATATCACCAACCCGATCGGTCCCTTCCGCACGCGCATCGAGGCATTTCTGGAAACTCTGGCGGAGGAGGACTTGTTCTGATGAGTGTGGCCAAGTCTGCAATTTATCCGACTGAGGCCTTGCGCTGCTGGCCGAAAGCCAAGGAGTTGCGCGAGCGTTATTACCGTGATTACGCCAGCGCCAAAGAGCGCGGCGGCTTGCGCTGGGCCGGCTCGGCGTGGACGCTGGATGCCATTCCCTCGGCGTTGGGGCGCGATGTCTATCCGCTCACGGGTGAGCCATATGCTGCGGCAATTGCACATGATCGCAAGTTCAATCTTGAATGCCAGAACGCGACCGAAGCGGCGGGCTTTTCCCGCGATTTGTGCGCCTACATGCGTAGCTATTGGGGTTCGATTTATCTGAATCGCTATCTCGATGGCCGCCCGTTTCCCAAGCCGGATTTTAATTTTCAAACGGTGATCTGTTGCTCGCACGCCAAGTGGTATCAACATGCGGCACAGTTGGAAGGCACGCCGTCGCGGTTTATTGATGTGTCGGTGGGGCCTTATGCGACGCTGACGCAAGCGCGTCTGCAGTATGTCGTCGATCAAGGTCTGGAGTCGATCCCCTGGCTGGAACAGGTGAGCGGGCGTCGGTTTGATGATGAGCTGTTCATCGAAGCGGTGCAGAATGAAATGCGCTCCACCGCTTTGTGGGCAGAAATTTGCTGTCTTAATCAGGCGAAGCCCGCGCCCCTCGATGAGAAAACCATGTTCTCGCTGTACGTCATGGCGACACTGCATAAGTCCTCGCGTTGGTGCGCCGATTTTTATGAGGAATTGCGTGATGAAGTGGCCGACCGTGTGGCGCGGGGAATTGCTGCCGTGCCCCATGAGCGTTGCCGACTGATTTCCGACACGCAGCCGCCTTGGGCGTTTCTCAAGTTGTATCGTTATCTCGAAGAATATGGCGCGGTTTCGGTCGGTTCGCTCTACACCTTTGGGCTGGAGGGTATTTGGGAAACAAAACCCGATGGTCGTTGGGGGGCGCGCACCACGCCGATGCAGCAGGGCGTGAGCATCACCACGCGCGAACAGGCGATGCGCCTGTACTGCGACTGGAATCTTTCCAAACCACAGTGGCAGCATTTTTACGATCCGCGCCTGAAAACCGAGATGATGAAAACCATCGTCCGCGAGTGGCAGGTCGATGGCGTGTTGCTGCATTTGAATCGGGGTTGCGAGGGCTTGTCGCTGGGCATCATGGAAAATCGCCTGGGGCTGACTGAGGCGGGAATTCCGGTGATGAGTTATGAGGGCAACATGGGCGATGAACGCGAATTTGACTACGAGCGCACCCGCAGTCGCATTGATTCATTCATGGAAATCCTTCGCCTGAAACGCGAGTTTGTCGCATGATTTACGCGGGCATCGACATGGGCGCGCGCAGCATCAAAGTGGTGCTCGTCAAGGCGGCTTCTGCTCCAGCGCAAGTGCTTGTACAGCACGCCATGTTTCCAGAAGGTCTGGATTTGGATGTGGCAGCACGGCAGGCGTATGCCGCGGCTTTGGCGCAGGCGGAGATTCCTGTCGATCAGGTGCAGCGCGTGGTAGCGACGGGTGTCGGGCGCAAACTGGTTGGTTTTGCAGCAGAGGATGTGACGGAAGTGGCTTCCGGGGGGAGGGGGGCTGCCTCTCTGTTTCCGGCAGTGCGTACGGTCATTGATGTCGGCGCGGAAGAAGCGCGCGCCCTGCGTTTGGATGCGTCGGGGCAGGTGTTGGATTTTGCCGCAAATGAAAAATGCGCGGCGGGTGCGGGAGCTTTTGCGGAGTCGATGGCGCGCGCGCTGCAATTGGATCTGGCGGGTTTTGGCGCAGCGAGCCTGCGTTCGACGCAAGCTATCCCCATGAACGCCCAATGCACGGTGTTTGCTGAATCCGAGGTGGTTTCCCTGATTCATGCGGCCACCCCTATTGCCGATATTGCCCGCGCCGTGTTGGATGCGGTGGCGAGTCGTATTTGTGCGATGACGCGGCGCGTGGGGATAGAAACGGAAATCGCCTTGATCGGTGGGATGGCATACAACCCGGGGTTTGTTCGTGCCTTGCGCGATGCGCTCGATGTTGATGAACTGATGCTTCCGACAGCGACTTGTACGGCAGAATATGTGAGTGCGTTGGGAGCGGCATTGATCGCTGCGGATTTTTCTCCTTTGCCTCTTTCGGAGACCGTGTGAAGCCCCGTATCAATCCAGTAGCAAAGGAGATTCTCACGGTCATGGATGGTGAGGATACGCATGTCTTTCGATGGCGTTCGATGGCGGGATTGCCCGCGCCCAAGCGCATCGTTTGCGTTGATGATCGCACTACCGCCGATGCCGCGTATCGCCTCGCTAGTGAAGGTACGGCATTGTTATGGCAGGGTGATTTCCAGAATGCAAGGCAGTTACTGCAAGCCATGGCACGACGTGTGGATCAACGCACAGCCTCAAGAGCCGCCAAAAAACAATCTGATTTACTGTTGAGCAAGGCAGAGCAATTTCATCGCTATCGCTTGGCGCAGTCTCAACGGGCGCGCACATTGGGAATGCTGTTGATTCCATTGGATGCCGATCACACGATTCCTTTGCGACGCGCGCCGGATGTGAGACAGGCGTGCCTGGAAGTTCATGGCGAAGAGATCGATACCACACCCTATGTCATTTCATTGAGAGAGCTGCAAGGCATTATCGGTGCGCATGAATGGCGCAAGAAAGGGGTACCCATTTCCCCAGCGGGCATCGATGCGCAGATTCAAATTCATCCACACTATGGTGTGTTTTCGCCTGTTCGAGGGGAATACCTAGAGCTGGTGGCCAAAGCACCCTTGCCGGATATTCTCCAATCGCATTCGGTGGCTTACGATGTGGGGACAGGAACGGGGGTGCTCGCAGCAATATTGTTGCAGCGGGGTATGAAACATGTCATCGCGACGGATTGTGATCCTCGGGCACGCGCTTGTGCGCGCGACAATCTTGAGCGAATGAATTTTCTTTCACGTGTCGAATTGCTGGATGTCGATCTTTTTCCTTCGGGACGTGCCGGGCTGATTGTCTGTAACCCACCTTGGCTCCCCGGACGACCGGCCACACCGCTGGATCATGCAATCTATGATCCGGAAAGCCGCATGTTGCTTGGATTTTTGAACGGGCTCTCCGAACATCTTCAACCCGGAGGTGAAGGCTGGTTGATTCTTTCTGATCTGGCGGAACATCTGGAATTGCGATCCCGTGAGTTTTTGTTGGATTCCATTGCAGCGGCTGGTCTGTATGTCATCGAGCGTCTCGATGTTCGCCCAATGCATCCTCGCGTTGCGGATCGCCATGATCCGCTCCATGCTGCACGAGCGAGTGAGGTGACTTCGTTGTGGCGATTAAAGGCCATTGATACGACAGAAAAGTTTTCAATCAGCCGCTGAGTTTGCTTCGGAGCGCGTGTCGCTCTGCAATAGTTTTTTGATGATTACGATGTCGGACATCACCAAATCCCCTGATTTTTTCGGGTAATCGGGCGAGTGCCAAAGCGGTTTCAAACGTGGCCGATGAGAGCCGTTCGAGAATGAGATTAAGATCGCTTTCATAATCGAGCAGCAGTTGCCGGGCGAGTTTGCGTTCTGCTGTGTGCTGGAATATATCCAGCTTCGTACCACGCAGAAAGCGCAGTCGTGCCAGTAGATGAAAGGCTTTGAATATCCATGAACCAAACCGCATTTTTTTGATGCGGCCGGTGTGTGGATCGGGACGGGCGAGGAGCGGTGGTGCAAGGTGAACCTGCACGCGGTAATCGCCTTCAAAGTTTTCAGCAATGCGTTCAAGAAATCCGGTTTCGCTGTAGAGTCGCGCCACTTCGTATTCATCTTTATGCGCCAGTAGCTTGAAATAGGCACTAGCAACGGCCTGCGTCAGTGGCGCGTCGCCTTGTAGCTTGAGTAATTGTTCTGCTTGTTGAATCCGCGTCATGCGCTGTGTGTAACGTTGGGCATAGGCCGCATCCTGATAGGCGGTGAGTTCAGTTGCGCATTTCTGGATTAGATCGGACAGTGTGGTGCGCTGTGGTGCAGCTTGCTGCGGATGGGCGAAATTCTCGACGGCTTTCTGGGCGTGTGCAGCGCGTCGTCCCCACAGGAAGGCTTGCAGATTGATATTGACCGCTGCGCCATTGAGTTCCAGTGACTTCTGGATGGCATCCTGTGACACCGGCAGCAGACCGAGTTGCCAGGCATAACCGAGCAGGAACAGGTTGCCGACGATGGCATCGCCGAGCAGTTGTCCGGCTAAACCTGTGGCATCAATGAAGTGTGCCGCATCGCTGCCTACTGTTTCTGTGATGACCTGACGGATACGGGCTGCGGGAAACTGCCAGTCGGGGTTGTGGATGAACTCCGCAGTGGGGCTGACGTTGCAATTCACCACCACACGGGTGCGTCCCTGCGCCATTTTGGCCAAGGCATCGCTGCTCGCCGTAACAATGGCATCGCCTCCCACCACCGCATCGGCTTCGCCCGTGGCGATGCGCACGGCATGGAGCTGCTGCGCCGCATCGCAAATTCGCACATGCGAGGTCACCGCACCGCCTTTCTGCGCGAGGCCGGTCATGTCGATGACCGTCACGCCCTTGCCGTCGATGTGCGCCGCCATACCGATCAAGGCACCGAGGGTAATGACTCCCGTACCACCCACGCCGCAGATGAGGATGCCATAGGGGCGTTGTGTGGCGGGCAGGGTGGGCAAGGGCAGAGGTGGAAAATCGCGTTCAAATGCGGCGGCATCCAGCGCCCGCCCACGCCGCAGTTGCCCACCCTCGATGCTGACAAAGCTGGGGCAAAAACCGTTCAGGCAGGTGTAATCTTTGTTGCATGCCGACTGGTCGATCTGCCGCTTGCGCCCCCATTCGGTTTCCACGGGAATCACCGCCAGACAGTTCGATTGTTCGCTGCAATCGCCACAGCCTTCGCAGACGGCTTCGTTGATATAGAGGCGGCGTGCCGGGTCGGGATACATGCCGCGCTTGCGCCGCCGACGTTTTTCCGCGGCACAGGTCTGGTCGTAGATCAGCACCGATACACCGGGATGCTCGCGCAGTTCGCGCTGAATGAGATCGAGTTCATCGCTTGAACGAATCGCCGTGCCGTGTGGCAGATCGGAGAGGCGGTAGTTGCGCGGGCTGCCATCGGTGACCACGACCATTTGATGCACGCCCTCGGCTGCCAGTTGTTGCGCGATCAATGGCACGCTCAAGGGGCCATCTACCGGCTGGCCGCCGGTCATGGCAACGGCATCGTTGTAGAGTAGCTTGTAGGTAATGCCGCCTGCGCCGCCGGGCCGCCCCAAGGCGTGGGAAGCCAAAGCCCCGGAGCGTAGTGAACTATCGTCACCCCCTTCCTTGGGAAGGGGGGTGGGGGGTTGGCGGTTCCTGTAGGCAGCGACAGCCGCGCGGATGGCGAGGATGCCAGAATGAAAATAAGTGCCATCGCCCAGATTGGCAAAGACATGCGGCTCATTGGTAAAGTGCATTTGCCCGAGCCAGGTCACGCCTTCACCGCCCATGTGCGAGAAAATTTCGCTGCGCCGGTTCATCCACGTCACCATGTAATGACAGCCGATACCCGCTAGGGCGCGACTGCCTTCCGGCACGCGGGTCGAAGTGTTGTGCGGGCAACCAGCGCAGTAGAAGGGCGTGCGAGTGCAGCTCAGATTCTGCGTCGAGAGAGCCTGTTCCTTGGCTTCGAGAAAGCACAGACGCTCGTGGATGCGCGGCGAGGTGAAAAAACGATCGATGCGTTCGGCAATCACCCGGGCAATGCGCGCTGGCGTGAGCTCGCCGGTAGCGGGCAGCAGCCAGTCCCCATGCGGTTGTGACCATTCGCCCTTTTCATCGAACTTGCCGATCACACGTGGGCGCACATCCTCACGCCAGTTGTAGAGTTCTTCCTTGAGCTGATATTCGAGAAACTGGCGTTTTTCTTCAATCACCAGAATTTCATCCAGCCCTTCGGCAAAGCGGCGCACACCAGAGGGTTCAAGCGGCCAGACCATGCCGACCTTGTAGAGACGGATGCCGATTTCTTCGGCGAGTGCTTCGTCGATGCCCAGATCATCAAAGGCCTGACGCACATCGAGATAGCTCTTACCCGCAGTGATGATGCCCAGTCGTGCCGGTGTCTGCGCGCCGATGACGATGCGATCCAGATGATTCACGCGGCAATAGGCGAGTGCCGCGTAGAGCTTGTGATTGATGAGACGGGCTTCCTGTTCCAGCTTCGGATCGGGCAGACGGATGTTGAGACCGCCGGGCGGCAGGGTGTAATCCGCCTGAGTGGGAATGACGATCTGCAAACGCTGCGGGTCGATATCCACCGAAGCCGAGGATTCCACCGTATCGGCCACGGCTTTGAACGCCACCCAGCAGCCCGAGTAACGCGAGAGTGCCCAGCCATGCAAACCCAGATCGAGATACTCCTGCACGCTGGCAGGTGCCAGCACCGGCATCAAGGCAGTCTTGAAGGCATGTTCGCTCTGGTGGGGCAGGGTGGAGGAGCGCGCCGCATGGTCATCGCCCGCCACTACCAGCACACCTCCGTAACGCGAAGTGCCCGCGGCATTGGCGTGCTTGAACACATCGCCACAACGATCGACCCCGGGCCCCTTGCCATACCACAGGCCAAACACACCATCATATTGCGCGCCGGGAAACAGGTTGACCTGCTGCG
>CAYTHB010000054.1:0-18428 GCA_964437515.1 uncultured Sterolibacterium sp. | reverse complement strand
CGGGTAACGATTATTTCATCCTCTGTGGGTGGAGCCGGCTACCATGATCGTTAGATGGGTTCTGAAATTTCAATTTCGCCATTAAACACCGTCACCGCAGGGCCGGTCATGATGACATGAGTGCTGCCCCCTTCCCATGCAATGGAAAGAACACCGCCACGAGTGTTGACGCGCACAGGGGTATCGAGCAGTCCCCGACGAATTCCAGCCACCACGGCTGCACAAGCACCGGTTCCACAGGCCAGTGTTTCACCCGCCCCTCGTTCATAAACGCGTAAATGAATGGCATGTCGATCGATAATCTGCATGAAGCCAGCATTGACGCGTCGTGGAAAGCGCGGATGCGATTCGATCAAGGGACCGTCACGCTCCACAGGCGCACTTGCCACATCGGCAACGACCTGAACGGCATGAGGGTTGCCCATTGAAATAGCGGTAATTTCAAAGGTATGGTCACCCACCTGCAAGGGTTGCAAGGGGTCGATGCTGTCTTGTCCCAGCGGGCTGTTGTAAGGAATTTCATCGGGCAAAAATCGGGGCGCGCCCATATCGACGCTGACCTCACCATTCGATTCCATTCGCAATGTGATGATACCGGCACAGGTTTCGACACGAATCTCGTGTTTATCGGTGAGCCCCTGCTCATGCACGAAACGCACGAAACAACGTGCGCCGTTACCGCATTGTTCAACCTCACCGCCATCAGCATTGAAGATACGGTAGCGAAAATCAACACCTACCTGTGAAGGATGTTCGACCACCAGGAGTTGATCGCAGCCGACACCAAAGTGACGATCGGCCAGAAATCGCACCTGTTCCGGTGTCAATGCCACCTTTTGTCGCACGGCATCGATCACTACAAAATCGTTGCCCAGACCGTGCATTTTGCTGAAACGTAGTTTCATGAAATCAGGGAAAGAGGGATATCCAGTATGAAAGGAGATGCTACCCTGAACGATGCCCGGCGTTCCGTGAAATTGAACGTCAATCGCGTTTCTTTTCGTAGGGACTCGGGGTTCCCGGTGGACGTGTTTTGAAACGTTTATGCAGCCAGAAGTATTGTTCCGGCTGTTTCAGCACTTCCTGCTCAATGTAGGCATTCATGCGTCGCGTGTCATCTTCGATATTCTTGCCGGGAAAATCCGACCAAGCTTGGCCGATCTCGACGACATACCCCTGCGCGCCGTCTTTCATGTGCGTAATGACCGGAATCACAACGGCATCACCCAGACGGGCAAGGCGTGCAAGGCCGGTAATGGTTGCTGCTGGAACGCCGAAGAACGGAACGAAAATGGTGTCTCGCTCACCGTAATCCATATCGGGTAAGTAATAAAACGGAAGCCCGGCACGCATGGCGCGCAGTGCAGGACGTGTGCCTTCCTGACGCGACAAGAGACGGGAGTCCCCAAAGCGTGTGCGCCCCTTGTAAAGCGCTGCGTTGAACAACAGGTTTTTTTGATTGGCGTAAATGCTCACCATGTCACGCTCCAGCGTCAGGCGCGTCCAGCCCATATCCAGCCCGACGAAATGCGGAACCAGCAAGATGATCGGGCGACCAATATGTTCATCGATATGATGCAAGCCTTCGATATGAACAAGGCGGCGCAAGCGTGCCGATGAAGCCCACCAGAGCAATCCGCGTTCAATAAAACTGCGACCAAAAACAGCAAAGTGTTTTTTGGCCAGAATGAGTCGCTCTACTTCAGTTTTCTGCGGAAAACATAGACGAAGATTAGTCAATGTGACATGGCGACGCTCACGGCCAAGCAGATACAGCAAGGCACCCAAGCCCGAGCCTAGCCGCGCCAGGATCGACAACGGCAAAAAATGCAGCAGCCACATCAGAACGAGGGCGAAACGCGTCATCATGTGAGATCTTTCGGCGGCGGTGAAAGGCTGTCGGCAGTAGCCTTGTAGCGGTTGTAGCCCCACAGATACTGCCCAGGACAGGCCGCAATCATGCGCTCTAGCGCGCCATTGAACTGCATCACTCGCGCCTCCAACGAGGTCGCCACGGGCTCATCCAGCGGCGACACATGCACATGATAGCCCGCGCCATACGGCAGACGTTCCGCGTAAATCAACAACACCGTCGCGCCATGCTCTGCCAGTCGCGCAGCCAGTGTCATGGTATAGGCCGGTTTACCAAAGAAAGGCGCCCAGATGCCCTCACCCCGTCCCGGTACCTGATCCGGCAGGATGCCTACCGCTTCGCCTTTTTTCAGTGCCTTCATCAATTTGCGTACCCCGCCCAGATCCGCCGAGGCCAGTTTGATATGCGCACCGCGTCCGGACTCGATGAAAGGCTGTAGCCAGGATTGTTTTGGGGGGCGATACAACACCGTTACCGGCTTGAACGCAGCGTAATGTTGCGCAGTAATTTCGAAACAGCCCAAATGCGGCGTCAGGAACAGAATACCGTGCCCGGCCTGCCAAGCCACCTCGACATGTTCCCAGCCACTTGTTTGCACCACCTGCGCCACCACTTCGGCATGGGGGCGCAGCCAGAGAAAAGGCAATTCCAGCAAGCCCTTGCCTGTTTCGGCAACCGCAGCACCTCGCGCTGCCACGGCCCACGCTCCTGCCTGTGCGGTGTTTTCGCGCAGATGACGACGATAGGTGGGCGACAACAGATACGTCAGCCAACCCAGCAGCGCACCGAGATTGTGCAGCACGGCGAGCGGAAAATGAGAGAGGAAGCGAAACAGAACAGACATGGGTCGTGCGCTTGAAGCATGAGGCCGAGTGAGAAGAACAACGCCCCCGTGTTTGACCAGCGAGGGTAAAAGAGGATAGCATTATCGCTTCCGCCGAGTTAATCAGGACAACTTGCAGGGCGGAATTTGCAAATATACAAATACTGCTAAAGCGTCGCCTGGTCTCCCCCCGGAACCCGTAGCGAATCGCCGTACTGTCATGCTTCATGTTGAATCCGGGGATTTCATGCGTATCAGGAGCCAGCCATGTCAAAAGAATATCTCTTCTCTTCCGAATCCGTTTCCGAAGGCCATCCCGACAAGGTCGCTGACCAGATTTCCGATGGCGTACTCGATGCCATTCTCGCGCAGGACACAAAAGGTCGCGTCGCTTGCGAAACGCTGGTGTCCACCGGTCTGGTGGTCATCTCCGGCGAAATCACCACGACGGCGCACATCAATTACATGGAAATCGCCCGCGATGTGGTGCGCCGCATCGGCTACGACGATTCCGAAGTCGGCTTCGATTACAAATCCTGCGCGGTGCTCACCGCCATCAACCGCCAGTCGCCCGACATCGCCCAGGGCGTGAATGAAGGGCAAGGCATCGACCTTGACCAAGGCGCGGGCGATCAGGGCTTGATGTTCGGCTACGCCTGCAACGAAACGCCCAGCCTCATGCCGCTGCCGATTTACTATGCCCATCGCATCATGCAGCGACAGGCCGAAGTGCGTAAGGACGGCCGCCTGCCTTGGCTGCGCCCGGATGCCAAGAGTCAGCTCACCGTGCGCTATGTCGATGGCAAACCGGTGGATATCGACACCGTCGTCGTCTCCACCCAGCATGGCCCGGATGTTTCTCACGCCCAGCTTTCCGAAGCAGTGATCGAAGAAGTCATCAAGCCAGTGCTGCCCAAGCACATGCTCACCGGCAACACGCGCTATCTCATCAACCCGACCGGCCGCTTCGTCGTCGGCGGCCCGCACGGCGACTGCGGCCTGACCGGCCGCAAGATCATCGTCGACACCTACGGCGGTGCCGCGCATCACGGCGGTGGCGCGTTCTCTGGCAAAGACCCCTCCAAGGTCGACCGCTCCGCTGCCTACGCTGGCCGCTATGTAGCGAAGAACATCGTTGCTGCAGGTCTGGCCGAGCGTTGCGAAGTGCAGGTCGCCTATGCCATCGGCGTGGCAAAACCAGTCTCGCTGATGGTCAACACCTTCGGCACCGGCAAGGTAGCCGATGAAAAGATCGTCGAACTGATCCGCGCCCACTTCGACCTGCGCCCGAAAGGCATCATCCAGGCACTCGACCTCTTGCGCCCGATCTACAGCAAAACCGCCGCCTACGGCCACTTCGGCCGCGACGAACCGGAATTCAGCTGGGAAGCGACGGACAAGGCAGCAGCGTTGAAGGCGGACGCAGGGCTTTGAACCTGTTTCGATAACAATGCAGATGTTCACAGACGATGACCACCGTGTATCGGTGGTCATCGTCAACTGGAACGGTGAGCGTTTTCTGAAGCGTTGCCTGTCTGCCCTGATGGCGCAAACCGTACAGGCAGATGAAATCATTCTGGTCGACAACGCCAGCACCGACGATTCTTTGGCTGTGATTCGTCAATTCCCCAATGTCCGGATCATGGCATTGGATGAGAACACCGGCTTTGCACGCGGAAACAATCTGGCGATTGCCACAGCCGCGCCCACCTCGAATTGGATCGCCCTACTTAACCCCGATGCTTTTCCTGAACCTGATTGGCTCGAAGCTCTATTAACGGCGGCACGCACCCACCCTGACTACACTGTTTTTGGCAGCCGCCTGCTCGATGCTTCTCGACCGCAGCGACTCGATGGTGACGGCGATGCCTATCACATCAGCGGTCTGGTCTGGCGGATCGGCCATGGAAGCCCTGTCGCCAGTCAGCCCCATCAGCCCCGCGAAGTCTTCTCGGCCTGTGCAGCGGCCGCACTCTATCGGCGTGAGGCCTTCAACGCAGTGGGGGGTTTTGATGAAGATTATTTTTGCTATGTCGAGGATGTCGACATAGGCTTTCGCCTGCGATTAGCCGGTCATCGTTGCCTGCATGTTCCCACATCCATCGTGCATCATCAGGGCTCGGGGACGACCGGGGGACAACACAGCGATTTTGCCCTCTACCACGGTCACCGCAATCTGGTCTGGACCTTCGTCAAGGACATGCCCGGTGCGCTGTTCTGGGTGCTGCTACCCCTGCATGTGGCACTGAATCTATTCAGCATCGTCTGGTTCATCTTGCGCGGACATGGCAAGGTCATTCTGCGTGCCAAACGTGACGCGATGCGCGGCCTGCCAGCACTGTGGCGCAAACGTCGAAAAGAACAAAAAAACCGTGTCGTTTCCGTGAAAAACTTATGGTGCATCATGAACACGGGGATCAAGCGATCACGTTAACCTACCTGCCCCTGTCGTTCGGCCAGTTGTCGTCCAAACTGACGGCAAGGTGCTTCGCAAAATCTGTGCAGCACATGGACGAACAGCATGGTCGCCCCCAGACACAGCAACGCAAAAACAGGACCGGGTAGGGCAGCTTGATACGGTGCGAACACCTGTGGAGCTGCGTTGTGGAACAAATAGAGACCATAACTCAAGTTGCCAGCCCCGGTGGCCAGCGCAATGAGCCATGAAGGAGGTTGCTTGATGGCGCCCACCCAGGCCACCAGCATGAATGCAAACGCGCAGGCAGCAAACAAGCCCATGTTTCCCCTGAGTCCGATGATGTTTTCTATCCCCGCATCCCCCAAGGACACAAACAGGGATGCCAGCAGCCACCAGATCAACACGCCCGTGATCGCCAGCAACAGCCTCATTTTCATGGAGAGAGACTGACGAACCCATCGCCACGCCATGGCACCCAGCATGAACTCGATCAGCAAACCGGGCAAATGCACAAGCAGCACACTGACAAAATTAAACCCCGGCGCGGGAGGGCTTAGAAAAACAAGGAAGCCGTGCATCAACACGGCCAGCAGCATCCCTATCGGCACCCAGCGCGTGGGACTCATTGCCGTTGCGGCTGCGAGCAGAGGGAGCAACAAATAAAACTCGACTTCCGGCGGCAAACTCCAGAAAGCCGGATTGAAATAAAAAGCAATTTCACGTGATTCCAAGGTATGCAGAAAGAAAGCATGCTTCAGCAGGATTTCCATCGAAAATCCGGTCTGCCCCGTTTGCCATTTGAGCACGGCATAACAACCCAAAGCGATCGCATACATCGGATAAAGCCTGAAGAAACGCCGGATCAGATGTGCTGAAATGGAGAGTCGCTTACCAAACAGATAGGGGGCAAAAACGAAGCCACTCAGGACAAAGAAAAGATCCACCCCCGTATAGGCAAACCTGAATGGTCCCAGATTCAACCCTGTCATGGGACCGTAGTGCGCAATGACCACCAGACCCGCTGCAACGCCACGCACCAGTTCGACGGACCAGTCAGTTGACGTAGTCTCTTGCCTAGCCAAAGACAAGCTCATGACGCTGCCTGAAAAAAGGACTGCAACGACAAACGTCTGTCACATAAACAAGCTATCCACACCCTCGTTTTTACAGACTGCATCAACACACAACTTCCCGACCACAATAATGATCGTCCAGCGCAATCACTCGCAACAAGTCCTGCTCTTGTGTCGTTTGCCCTGTCATGAACGCTTCGTAGATCTGTCGAGCCATCGTGAGGGAAGGACAAAAGCCAGGATAAATCTTCGTGCGAATATCCCGGGCATCCTGAGCATAGCGGATCGCACCTGCCTGTATGGCTTTTCTGAATTCCACACAGGCAGACTCTTCGGCACTTTTATCCCGGTAGTGCGCTTTGAGTTGATGGCCTGCTTCCAATGAATAATAAACAATCTGTGTGTCACTCGAACTCAGGAGTTTTTCCAGTTCAAAATTATGTTGATACATGAGAGGCGCCGTATTGGCATACGCAACATTCTCCATGAAGCAAGCGCGAATCATCACATCGTATTTCTGCACGACCTTGGTGGAACGTTCATCCGTCATCATGTAATAGCCATGCAAGGGGTTAGCCAAAAGTTGATTCAGATAGCCCTGAATGGTGCCTCCATAACCGATATCCACCACGGCTTGACGTCCGGATGCTTCCAGTTCCATCTGCCTCAAATAGTGCATCAATGCCTGATACTCGCTTTGTGTCTGCGCGATGATCTCATCCTGCAACATCAGCAATAACGGTTTCAGATGGTCGATCTGTCCCTTGACGACCTCCACCTTCCGCTGCTCTGTCCAGTGCAAACGGGCTGCAATCTCCTTCCAGCGCTCATGGCTCAGTTTCAAGCCATAGCGTTCGAAAAGGAAATGGGCGATGGTGTTTGAAAAGTAATTCGTTCGGGCGATATCCAGAATATCATCCATGCCCTTCAATGCTGCCACACTGACGGCTCTACGCGACAAGACGAGATACTCCACCTTGGGTATACCCGGCAAACCCTCGCTCCAGATGCCGTAAATTGTCTTGATTAACTGGCCTTCGCGTGCCAAAAAATAAAGCCGATCCATACGGTCATTTCGTGCGCAATCAATCAGCCACTGCGCCATGCTGGTCAGCAGGGGACCGACGATGCTGTAGCCAATATTCCATGCGTTCACTTCGACAAAAGCATAGGGATCGAATTGCGGAAAACTGAATGGCGCAAAAGATTGGCGCACAATCAAGCCTAGCGTCAGCTCTTCATGCACATCATGGTTTTGTTGCGTTGTATCGACCAATTTTCGAAGACGAGGCAAGCCACGCGCAAGCTCGATGGGTCTCATGACATGTAGCGTAATGCATCCCTTGTCAGCAGGAATCTGAAGGTCAGAACGTTCGTTGTCACCGATCATGAGCATCTCGGCCGGTGCAATGTGGCAATGCCCGATTACATGATCGTAAAGCTTGCCTGAGTCTTTCCGCAGGCCGATTTCATTGGACAGAAACAAGTGTTGCCAATGCGTGATGCCGTTGTTGTCCAGCATCTGTTCGATCGTCGCACGTGGCAAGAACATGTCCGATATCAATATTACGGATTTACCCGTAGCCAGTGCCTTGCGATATAGCACCAAAGCCTCTGGTCGTGCGGTGACACTCTGCACTTCGGTGTCTTCCTCCAGCGATCTCAATGCTGCCAAGGCGCTCCCTGAAAGCCCTGCGATCGAACCTAGACGGGCATAGATCTCATTCATACCCACATCACGACCGGCAAGTTCGCGCGCCTGCCCTTCGGCGATCGCCCGATACTGAAGGTACAGCGCGCCTTCCTGCCCTCCATGACGTGCTGCAACAATCTGCTTGATCGATTCGGCATCCAGCAGCGGGCGGCACAAGAGCGTATCGAAAATATCAAAGGCAATCACTTTGATTTCGGGCTTATCCAGTGCATCGATCAGCCATTGAAAGGGTCGGGCGACATACTGCTGCAAGCTCCATGCGGACCAAGTGGGCGTGTTCAAATCCTTGATGATGCCGGGCTCGTAACCTTGGGAAAGCGATGTGAGTGCCAGCAACCGTTCGAGACAATGCGCAAAAGTTCCATCGGTCTGACCGGCCTCCTCAGCAAAATCTTCCAGTGTGATGCCCGCCTCAAAGAGTGGCTTCAGTGCATCGACACGCGCCCAGAACATCGAACCCGCAGGAAAATCGAAATAGCCCTGCGGCACGTGCTGAATCCCCAGGCGCGCACACCAGGCAGCCCCCATTGCCCTGTTGGCCAGCCAGGTATTGGCGGCATAGGGCAATAAATGATAGTTCTGTGGATAGACGATGCCGCGTCGCGAAGTTGAGGTGTCGGATTGCATCAACTCAAAAATACGCCGGATACGATCTTCGCCACCGAACAACGTGCCACACAGATATTGACGCCATCCTTCGGTCGCCCCTTTGTTGTAGAGCGATTTCTTGCTATGAAGATGCGCGACAAAATCATACTCTTTCAGACGATCGCCGAAGGTACAAAACATGGGGGCGATATCACGGCCCCGATTGGGAACACGCTCGACTTCCAGTTTGTGTTGTCTTGATAATCCCGAGAAAGCCTTTTTGCAAACGACAGCCCCTTCATCCGTCGCGACGGAAACATACAAATCGTATTCGAAGGGCATGTTGCGCAAATACCCGACAAACTCTTCGGCAAGGTCGTGGTAATACATGTGCAAATGTATGGCAATACGCCCCTGGGCTTGTTGCGCTGAAGGGAGTGCATCTATCAGCAGCAATGCGCCATCGTGTGTTGCACGGGCGTCTGATGTACGCTGCACCATCTGCCATTGTTCATAGTGCGGCATCCCATGAAACAAGCCCCCCAGATTGCGATACGCCCAGTGCAACAACGGTGTACGGATTCGTGTCGGCAACTGCCAATAAAGCCATTTCGCATAGGGAACCCATGGCGTGCGTCTATGACCTGCCCCCCCCGCACTTTGACCTCGCAACAATCGGGCAAGCCCACGCATGGGCGCCGTTATTTTCCAACTGGTCGAATGCAGTATTTCGTCAATCTGTGCGGCTTGGTGATGGATCGTATGGGATTGCGCTGCAATCTGATGTTCGAGTTGAGATATCTGTTGTTCAATCTGAACAATTTGTTGCTGCTTGTTTTCTTCTGCAAGCTTGGACTGAAGCGCATACTCATTAACGAGGCTCTTTTCTTGTTTCAAAAGCTCATCGAGACGTGACTCCAGTTCAATGATTCTTTGATCTTTGAATGGGACGTTGAACACCGCGAACATCAAGCCTGTTCGTTCATCGGCATTCAGTTGATTTTGCCATTTACGATAAATCCGATCTGTTGCCTCTTTAACAAAGCCAGCGTCAGCGTTGATGCCAAAACCACTGTTGTCATGAATTCTGTAGCTTGCCCGAACACCCGGCACATGCAAGAAGTCGCCGTGTCGTGAAAGTTGTATCCAGAAATCCCAGTCTTCGTAAACATCCAGTGATTCGTCAAACCGGCAATCGCAAGCAAGCAGCGCTCGCGAAAACAGAACGGCATGAATTGGCATGTAGTTCCCCGCCAGAAGCTGCAGGGGATTAAAAGGCGTATCAAAAACTTTTTGTAACGATTGCCGATTTTCATCAACACAACGAATGCCGCCATAGGCCACACGTCGAGTCGATTGCTGCCGAAGAACTTGTACCAATGCCTCGACATGGTCCGCATCAAACCAGTCATCATCATCCAAAAATATCAGGTACTCACCCCGCGCCGCATCGAGCCCCATATTGGCAGCGCGTGTGCGATGTATTGGGTTGCCTGTAGAAACAAACTGCAACGGCAAATGCCCCCATGTGGCGGGCATGGCTTGATGTTCAGCGCCTTTGGCATTGATCAACACGATTTCAATATTCGGCCATGTCTGTAATGCCACCGAATCCAGTGCTTCACTCAATGTCGGTCGATCCATGCTGCGAACGATCACGCTGACCAAAGGCAAATCTTCACTGCCTGCCGCGTAGCCTTGTCTTCGACGTTGCGTTAATGACAACGACCCTTCCAGCGCATGAGCCAATCCCTTGTCCAGTTCAGTCGCATGAACGAACCTAAAAGCCTCTGCACTCGCCACGCGCGCACCCAGATGCATGGCACGAAAACGATTGATCCCGGAAATCCGGTCGGCATAGGGCTGTTCTTTTAATTGCGAATGGAAACATTGCATGGCCTCCGCCTTCAATGCTTCAACAGGAGAGATGTCACACACCAGATTCGGATTCGGTAGCGGATCGGTGACCTCATAAAAACCCGCCTGCAACCCGTCGCCGTCGCCATTGCTCTTACCGCCCAAACGCCGGACAGCCTCTGCACCGGCAAAGGCCAGTGCTTGATGGTCGGGATGCCAATCCGTAGGCGAAGGAAGCAGGATGAATGCACTCTTGTTTTCTCGTATCGTGAGCATCAGCCGTTCGATCAAGGCTTCGCCATACATGACCCCACGATCTGGCATTCCCCAGAAAAGAGGAGTATCAAGCCCTAGCACGCGTGCCGCAGCACGCGATTCATCAGCGCGAATAGGGGATAAGCGTTCATCCGTTTCATTGCCACCCAGAGCACCATCCGTGACAATAATCGTCACGATATGAACACCCTTTGATTTGAGCAGAGCGAGTGTTCCACCACAGCCAAACACCTCGTCATCCGGGTGTGGCGCAATGACCAGAAGACGTTGAACGGATGGGAATGCAGTCAGCACACCGGATGACAGCTGCTCTTCGTTGGCAATGACCATGGGATTACAGCGCGTGCTGCCGTGGTGAGGATTGTCGATGTAAACAGGGAGGATTGTCAGAATTGACGATGCGCATTATCGCATTCCTCCACGCTCGCAGTATGGGTGTTGAATGCCAAATACTCGACGGTTAACGAAAATCCACATCGCCTCCCGTGAGCCACCATTTGCCTCGTTGCTCCTCGATCGGTGGCCCTGATGTCCAGCGATTCCCCGGAATACGAATGTTCAGATCATGCACCTGAGTATCAGCAGGTAATGCCCATCGTGACAACATGTTTTCAGTTGCCCAAGCCAACAGCCTGGAACAGTTCAGCCCTGCGGCAATGCGTCGGGCATGATGAATCAGGATCGGCATCCGTTCCATGGCACCAATCATGTCCAGCAATTCACATCCTTGCTGCTTGCCCGCATGAGCTTCCGTCACGCGGATCACCAGTACGCCAATGGGTGTGCCACCAAAGCGGTGCTGAACAATGTAAAACAGGTAGGTCTTATCAGGATGATCCACATAACGATGTCGCAGATAAGCGGCATCACGTACACCCACAATCATGTCGCCGAGGCTATCTCGCATCGCAGTCCAACAGGTGTTGATGCGTGTATCAAAATCCGTATCCGTCGATCGCAAACGCCGAACCGATAGACGCAGTGCGGGTCGTGTCGATAATGAAGACCATGCCAGCTCCACCATGCGCCCCACCTCCGCATAAAGCCCCAGACGTTCCGGCAAGCGATAGGCGCGCTCGTTCGGAAACCCAAAACCAATGGCATGGCGGTTTCCATGGCCGACCTCGTGCTCCAGGCAGGTCGCAGCGGAAAGAAATACCGGGCCGTGGCGTGAAAGCGTTCCACGTCCAGCGGTAGCGACCATGACATCGCCGCACTGCAAAGCTTTTTCTGGGCGCCCCATGTAGTGGATGTCGCGTATCAAGCCGCCATAGTGAGCAATCAGCGGAGGATCCGTCATGATCGAGCCATCATCTGCCACGGTTTGCCAGACACCAATACCCAGCCCACGACCTTCACCGTATTTCCATTGCCAGTGTGCCGCACTCATCTCATGGCCAAAAATATCGGCAAACAACTGCCGCATCTGCTCGATGCCGCGCCCGGCAATTCGCCCGGGCTGCCAGCGCGGACGGCTGACACGCCGCAAGCGCAGCAAAAAATAACCATAGTGCCCCCGGGCATAACATTCCCGATAGCGCATGTTTGAAGCCTGAAGCCCGGCTAGCTGTTCGTCAGTCACCCCCAGCTCCTGCTTCAAGATGTCGGCATTTTTCTGACAACGCTCGAGCAACCAATCCACGGTGGGTGCTGCGCGCGCGCTCAAATTCAGCTGGAGCAGACACTCAAAACCAAAACGCTCTGCCAGACGCAGAAAGTACGGCAGATAATGCAAGCCTGCGGCCTCGCCTCCCTCTTCTTCGCAAGTGAGCCTGAACTCATCCATCACGATCAGTTCGCCCTGTGGGGTCAGCAAATGCGCCGCACGTTCAAACAAATCAATCGCGTCGATATATTGCCCGCTCTCCTGAAACAGAATCGTCTGCCAACGACCGGCATCCTGATCAAAATCTTCGAATCGCAAGGGTTGCGCAGGTAAATCATCACCATGGCGATGTTTTGCAAAAGCAATCTGCCTTGCATCCGGTGTCATGCCGGTGGCATCGTAACCCGCATTTTGCAATCGATTGAGCGTGGTTCCCAGACCCAAACCGACATCCAGTAACTTGCAAGGCGGGGGCAAATGCTGCCAGAGCAGTTCAGTCGCACAACGCTGCGCCTCACCGGCTGTCATCTTCGGGTCGTCAAACAATCCATAGTGCAGATAATCGGCGTGCCCTTCCTCCAGTTCCAGTAACCGGGCATAGATGTTCGGCGGAAATGCGAAATCGCGCGAGACGGCCGCCCCTGTCATGTGCTGCACGGTCATCATCATGCGGTTTCCCAGCAATGGGGCAGTGTCACCAACCCCAATTCCAGTCCCTCCTGCGTCACCTGCAAGCGAGCAACCTGCAAAGCCTGTTCATAAACATGAATACCCCGCTCACACATCAAATAAACATCCACGGTGTACTCACCTTTAAGCAGCGGGCAGGCTGGCAGCGTCAGGATCACCACGCTACGTCCGTCGGCTTGTCGCGACAAAATCACACCATCATTATGCGATCCCGCGCTGGACACCGTCATCCCATTGCCATACATCAGACAGACACCGACACTCGGCACAGGTAAATCCGGATGGCTCAGAAACTCGATTCGGACACGCACCGCCGTCTTCTGACTATGCACTTTCAGGTCACGCCCCACGACACCGTCGGCACTCACATCAATCCGGTCGAAGCGCGCTGTTCCTGAAAAAACGGGATTGACCAACATGACATCAGCGGTATCTGCCGCATCAGAATCATGGGCGAGCAGCGGCACTGCCAGCGCACCCTGGGCAAGCCCGGCCAGATAATCGTTATAGGCGCTGACTACCAAAGCAGGCGTGCCGGACATGGCCATCTGCCCCTCGCGCAGCCAGATCGCCCGGTTACAGATTGCCTCGATCTGGTACATCGAATGCGAACAGAACAGTATCGTCTTTCCGGCATCTTTCAAGGCCATGATCCGGTCGAACGACTTGCGCGCAAACTCGCCATCGCCCACCGAAAGCGCCTCGTCGACGACCAGAATATCCGGATCCACGCTCACCGCCACGGCAAACGCCAGTCGCATGTACATCCCGCTCGAATACGTTTTGGCGGGCTGGTCGATGAAATCGCGGATGCCTGAAAAATCGACGATATCATCGAAGCGTGCATCGATTTCTTCCGGCAACAAACCGAGAATGGCCGCATTCATCTGCACATTTTCCCGGCCGGTAAACTCCGGATTGAAGCCTGCGCCCAGTTCCAGCAATGCTGCCACTCGTCCGCGCACCGCAATCTCGCCACAAGTTGGCGTGAGTGTCTGGCAGATCAACTGCAACAACGTCGACTTGCCCGAACCATTGCGCCCGACGATACCGATCACCTCGCCCGGTACGACATCAAAGCTGACATCCCGCAATGCCCAGAATTCCCGAAAATATTGACGTTTTCCACGCCACAGAAATTGTTTCAGTCTGTCTTGCGGCTGCTGATAAAGCTGGTAACACTTGCCCAACTGGTTGACGGAAATCACCGCATCAGAGGACATCAGCAAACCCCTTGCGTGTTTTCTGAAACCAGAAAAAACCGCTCCATGCGACGATCGCAGCCAATATGGTATAGATCAGCAATCCATATCCATTCGGCCATCGATTCCAGACCATCACCTCGCGTGTCTGCTCGATGATGAATGCCAATGGATTCAGAAAAAGCCAGCCCTGTACGGACTCCGGCAAGGCTGACACCGGATAAAAAATCGGACTCAGAAACATCAGCACCGTGATTGCCATCCCGACCATTTGCCCAATGTCCCGCAAAAAAACACCCGAAGCGGCCAGCCCCCAGGTCAGCCCCAGGATCAGAAGCAAGAAAGGGAAAAGCACCAACGGAAAAGAAACAACACTCCAAGCTACGCCATGCCCTGTTACAAGCAAGGCAACAAGGAGTACGAAAAAATTGATACTGGCATGAAACAAGGCAGAACCCAAGGAAGCCAGCGGCAAAATTTCCAACGGGAAGACCACCCGTTTGACATAGTTTGTATTGGCAAGAATCAGCCCGGGGGCTTGGGAAATGCACTCCGCAAACAGATTGAAAACGATCAGCCCCGAAAACAAGATCAAGGCAAATTCCACTTTATCGCCACTTCCTGCGGAGGTATTCCAGCGCGCCTGAAACACGACACTGAATACAAAGGTGTAGACCGACAGCATCAGTGCCGGCGTCACAAACGACCAGAGGATGCCCATCAATGAGCCACGGTAGCGCCCCAACACCTCTCGTCGCACCAGTTGGGTGAGCAAGTGACGATGTTGCCACGGCAAGGCAAACATCGCACGGAACGTAGAAGGATGATGAGCAGCCATAAAAAATAACGCTCTGCGTCGCGCCTATGGGCAGCGATCGCAGAGCGCAAGTTCAATCATCGATTAATGTGAAAAGTACTTAAATTCAAACCACCTCGAACAAGCCCGCCGCCCCCATGCCTCCACCGATGCACATCGACACCACAGCATAACGCTCGCCACGACGACGCGCTTCCAGCAATGCCGTTGCCACCAGACGCGCACCCGACATGCCGAAAGGATGGCCAATCGCCACCGCACCGCCATTCACATTGAGCTTGTCATTAGGAATTCCCAATTGGTCGCGGCAATAGATCACCTGACACGCAAAGGCTTCGTTGATTTCCCAAAGGCCAATGTCGGAAACTTTCAGATTGTAACGTTTGAGCAATTTCGGAATCGCAAATACCGGGCCGATGCCCATTTCTTCCGGCTTGCATCCGGCAACCGCCAGACCCCGATAAACGCCCAGCGGAGCCAGGCCATGCTCCTTTGCCATGTCACGGCTCATCAGTACGGAGACCGATGCGCCATCGGAAAGCTGCGAGGCATTACCCGCCGTAATGAATTGACCTTCCTTCACCCATTCGCCATTCTTCCAAACCGGCTTGAGGGCAGCGAGGCTCTCCAGCGTGGTTTCGGCACGTGCGCCTTCGTCTTTGGCCAGCGTCACCGTCTGCTTTTCAGTCGGGTTACCTTCCTTGTCGAACAACTGCTTTTCGACCGTCATCGGCACGATTTCATCATCGAACTTGCCTGCTGCTGCGGCCGCTGCATAACGCTGCTGACTTTGCAAGGCATATTCATCCTGAGCCGCACGCGAAATGTTGTAGCGTTGCGAAACCAGTTCAGCCGTTTCGATCATCGGCACATAGGCTGCCGGTTCCGCAGCTACCGCCGCTTTCGACACCGAACGATGGCTGTTCTTGAACTTGTTCTGCACCAGTGAAATCGTTTCCAGCCCGCCTGCCACAATCACGTCAGACTCACCCACCATGATGGTCTTGGCAGCATCGGCAATCGCAATCATGCCCGATGAACACATACGATCCAGCGCCATGCCGGGTACGCTGCGCGGCAAACCAGCCACATAACCGGCCAAACGCCCCACGGTGTAACCCTGCGTGCCCTGCTGGGCGGCAATACCCAGAATCACATCATCCACCAAAGCGGGATCAATCTTCGCGCGCTCAACGGCGGCGCGGATAACATGCCCGCCCAGTGCCGGCGCTTCAGTATCGTTGAAAGCCCCCCGATAAGCCTTGCCAATGGCGGTGCGTGCAGTACTGACGATGACGGCTTCTTTCATGACATATTCCTTTGCGTACAATGAATGGATGAACGACAACCTTCAAGAATCGCGCAATTTACCCCCGTCGCAATCGTCCGACAAGACTACGAAAATGCATTATTCTCAAGCAGGCACACCAACAATCACGCTCGATGCCTTGAACAGGGCGGTGGCTGTCTGCCCTACGGCCAGTTTCAGCTCACGGCAGCTTTCGTTGGTAATAATCGCCGCAATCGCACCACCCGCGGGCAGTTCAATCACCACTTCGCTATTCACTGCCCCCACCTGCAAACGGGAAATGCGCCCGCTGATCTGATTGCGCGCCGAGAATTTTGCGTTCTGCGTTTCAGTGGCAATGACGATGGAAGACGACTTCACCAGCGCAAAGGCTTCGCTACCCACGCTCAGCCCCAGATTCTCGCGGCTGTCGTGGGTGAGAATGGCGACCAGTTTCAGTCCGCCTGGAATTTCCACTTCGATTTCATCATTCACCGCCCCCGACTGGATGGCACTGACTTTGCCGAGAAATTGATTACGGGCACTGGTTTTCATATTCATTCTGCGCAGCAATAAAAAATCATGGGTAATGCCGTCGGCCTGACGGCTGAGTTGCTCGATGAACAGTCGGTGCTCACGCTCGATGATGCGGAAATTGGCCACCAGCTGCTCGCCACGTTGAGTCAATCGCGTGCCACCGCCGCCTTTGCCGCCGGTCAAGCGTTCCACCAAAGGCTCGCCAGCCAGATTGTTCATCGCATCAATGGCATCCCAGGCGGCTTTGTAACTCATCTTGATCGACTTCGCCGCCTGGCTGATCGAGCCGCACTCGGCAATCCGCGCCAGCAAATCAATGCGCCCGGCCCCACCGAAATTCTCCCCGGCCATGGTCAGCCAGATCGAACCATGTACGACAACGGGTTTGTCCTGTATCTGTTTTGAATCCATATTGTCCCTTCTACCTATTCCTTACGCCTATTGCCTGCCATTCACCAACGTTCAGCTTTCCCCTCGACATACCCCGCCTCGCGCTGGCTGCGGATCGCTAGGACAAAGACACTATCCATCTCGGGCACATACCGATAAAGCGCGAGATAACCTCGGGTACGTCTGCCAATGACAAGCCCCCACTTGCCGTTCACCAGCGGACGACCGATCAGCGGGTTCTGCTCCAAGACATTCAGAGCGGCGACGATTTCCCCAATGCGCTGACCAGGATGCTCGATCTGACCGCTTGCCAAATGATCAAAGATACGCTCGAAGTCCTCCGCAATCACTGGAGCCAACTCGATCCTGGCCATTTCAGCGTGCCAGTTTTCGGGCAACGGGAAGCTGGGCAGGTTTTCCGGAAACACGGGCTTCGAGATACTTGCGCATCTCTGCCCAGGGAATGGTTTTGCCAGAAGACACGATGTCGACGTAACGCTGTTCGGCAAGCGCATCAAAATCCGCACCAAGTTCTGCCTGCTGTGTCTTTTCGGCAATGGCTTCAAGAATGAAACCATGAGCCGTCGTCCTGGAGCGTTTCGCGGCGGTTGCCACCCGCGCTTTCAAATCTTCGGGCAGACGAATGGTCGTAGTGGTCATAACGGACACTCCGATTCAAAGATTGAAGCCTTATGGTAGCATTTTATGGTAGCACTTATGTGCTACAAAGAACAACCGGTGTCAATCCAAAGCTGAAATGTCCGCTGCCCCATTCACAGCGAGGACGCGGTCAGCCCCGCTGCGGGTTTTGAAGTGGCCGTTGACTGAGTTTGATCGTCATACCTCTTGCTGAAACTCAAATGGCTCGGATTCCTCTTCCATCGCGACCAGAGTGTCACGCACAAACTCAATCGGGAGATCAGGATTATCCAAAGCAGCACGCCCAGTCCTAGCCCAATAGGAAACTTGCTGCGGGATAGAGCGCATTTCGGCTTTAGCGCGTACCTTGGCCGTTTCGTAAAGCATATCGTCAATCCGAATCGAAATGCTCATATCTCGCCTCATTTGTGTCGAATTGCCACAAGCGTAGTATTCGCTGCTACTTTCGTCAATCAATTGTCAATCAAAATCAGTGTCGGTGAGGTGCCCCCCCCTACAACCACTACAACCCTAACCCACCTTTAACACCACCAAAAAAACATCCTTAAAATACAACACATTACATCGTACTAGTATTTTCCATAACGAAATCTCGTGTAATTTCGCGTCATTTAA
>CAYTHB010000053.1:0-18726 GCA_964437515.1 uncultured Sterolibacterium sp. | reverse complement strand
TGGTTCGCTACGCTCAAAGCTTCAACCCGACTCTGATTTTTGTATTTCACGCTAAAAATTGGGGCGTTGAGTTGTTGCGTCGTCGGATCGTCAGATCATCAAGTCGTCCATTCAGACGAAGTGCACGCCGAATGAATCCCGTAGATTAGCGCGGAATAACTGCAAAAGGATCAGATCATGTCTTTTGATTTTTCAAACCGGGTCGTTTTGGTCACCGGAGGTGGCAAGGGAATTGGTCGCGGCATTACGGAAGCCTTTCTCAAGGCCGGTGCAAAGGTCGCAATTTGTGGCCGCACCGCACCGGAAACCCCGGTCACGGCAGGATCATCTCAAGCCGATTTTTTTGCGCTGGATGTTCGTGACAACGAAGCCGTGAAATCTTTTTTTGACGAGATCGCGACACGCTATGGTCGTCTCGACGTCCTCATTAACAACGCAGGGGGAAGCCCGAATGCCGACGCGGGAACAGCCTCACCGCGTTTCCATGAAAGCATCATCCGGCTGAATCTGCTGGCACCCCTCTATATGGCACAACTCGCCAATGCCATCATGCAAAAACAAGCGGAAGGTGGCGTGATCGAATTCATCGGCAGCGTCTCCGCCTTGCGCCCCTCACCCGGAACAGCCGCCTATGGCGCGGCGAAGGCGGGCGTGCTGAATCTGGTCAGCAGCCTCGCGGTGGAGTGGGCGCCCAAAGTACGCGTTGTGACGGTGAGTCCCGGGCTCATCCGCACTGAAAAATCGGACATGCATTATGGCGATGAAGCCGGGTTGGCCTCCGTTGCTGCCACCATTCCCTTGGGCCGTATGGGCGAAGGCGAAGATATTGCAAATGCCTGCATGTTCATGGCTTCACCGTATGCGGCTTACGTCAGCGGAACCAATCTGCTCATCCACGGTGGTGGCGAGAAACCCGCTTTTCTGGATGCGGCGAGCGTCAATAAAGACTGAGTCTTGAAAGATACGGTCGGTTTTTAACAGATGCAAGAGGAGATCAACATGACCATCCGATTTTCTGAATCCTTGTTCCGGCTGGGTGCTGTGTCTATCACCATAACAACCTCTTCGCTGGCGCAAGCCTGCGGTTATACCGGCGGAGTTGGTATGGAAGGTCTTTTCAGCACCAACACCCTAATCGATGTCGGCATCCTGTTTTTTGCAGGGACGGCACTGGTGCTTGGGGGGAGTGAAATACTGCGGCGATGTCAACAAAATCGCAGCAACATCGCACCGATCAATAAATGATTTTTGCCATGTGTGCAGCCATGGGCAATTTGAGTGTGGCTTGTAATCCGCCCATCGAGGATTCCTGCAAGCTCAGTTCGCCGTCATAAAGTTGCGCCAGATCGGCGACGATGGCCATTCCCAGACCGTTGCCGGGCGTCTGCTCGTCAGCACGCACGCGCACACCTCGTCGCATAATGAGTTCTCGCTGTTCTGCGGGCACACCCATACCGTCGTCGGCGACGGATATCAGTAAATTTCCTTGATGGGCTTGGGCGCGAACCTCGATTTTGCTCTGCGCCCATTTACAGGCATTGTCGAGCAGATTGCCAAGCATTTCCTGCAAATCCTGTTCTTCACCGCGAAACGCCAGCCCGTCCGGCAACTCACGCACCTGTAAATCCAGACCGCGCTCAACATGCAGACGACGCATTGTGCGCAGTAGCCCTTCAATCACCGGTTTGACTTCCGTGCGTGCGCCGGGCAAGCGTGCCGTCGCGGCGGCCTGTGCGCGCGCCAGATGGTAATCCACTTGCTGTCGAGCAAGGCTGACCTGATGACTGACCAGATTCGCCAATTCGGCATCCGATGGTTTTGCTGCGCTGGCCGCATTGCTCAGGATGGTTAGCGGTGTTTTGAGCGCGTGGGCTAAATTACCGGCTTGCGTGCGTGCTCGTGTAACGATGTCGGCATTTTGCGCCAGCACACTGTTGAATTCATCCACCAGCGGCATGACTTCACTGGGAAATTGGCCTTCCAGCTGTGTGGCCTCGCTCTGCCGTATGCGCCCCAACGCCGTTTGCAGACGCCGCAAAGGCGCCAGACCGACATACACCTGCACAGCCGCTGCCAGCACCAGCCCGCCACCCAGCACAGCCAGCGCCAGCCATAGCGCGCTGCGAAACCGGGCAACCGGCACATTCATCAAAGCCGCATTGGCGGCCACGATCAGCCGCAATGGCTGCTCATCAAGATGCACAGTGCGTTCCACTATCGCCAGGCGCTGCTGCTGCGGCCCATCGATGAGATGCTGATGTACCTCAGCATTATTCAGTTGGTCGTCGGGCACGCTTAACGCTTCATCCCACAGCGAGCGCGAACGCAGCAGGCCACGCGTAGCGGCTTGATCCACCTGCCAGTAATAACCCGAATAGGGCCGCTGAAAACGCGGATCGCTGAGTGCTTGCTTAAGCACGACGCGCCCCTGCTCATCCAGATCAAGTTGTGCGGTGAGCTGATCGAGATGGGTCTGCAATTCAGCATGAAACTGGCGAGCGACATGCTGCTGGAAAAGTTCTCCCAGCCCCCAGCCCGTCAAGGCAATCGAGGCAACGATCCAGATGAGCGTGCCCAGCAAGAGGCGCAGACGCAACGAGTGCCCGGCAGACTTGCTGGACCGCCGCTTGGCATCGTCATTTGTATCCTCAGTGTGCGCGCTGGGCTTCAATACATCGGCTCCTCATGAACCCGGATTATGCCGGTTTCCAGCTTGGCTCATGAGCTGCCAAATGTTGCAAACAGGTTCTTTCACTGGCTTTTGATTCCTGACCAGATCGCACCTCCGTGGCATGCAGCAAGCATCCGTCATTTTTCCTCGTGGGAAATAGCGGGGAAATTAACGCTTTTGGCTGATTTGCCTGGCCTTTTTGCAAACCATGATTTCGGAATAATTCGGAGCGCGCCATGAGTGTCCAGCCTGCCCTGTTCGAGAGCCATCCCATTCGCCGCGTTTATGACGAGGAAACCGAGGCTTGGTCATTTTCGGTCATCGACATCATCCAGGTGCTGACCCAGCAGCCGGACTATCAAGGGGCCAGAAAGTACTGGAAAGTCCTTAAAGGCCGGTTGGCCAAGGAAGGGAGTGAACTGGTATCAAACTGTTACCAGTTGAAATTGACCGCTGCCGACGGCAAGCAGCGCCTGACCGATATGGCCACCGCCGAAACCCTGCTGCGTCTGGTGCAGTCCGTTCCCAGCCCCAAGGCCGAGCCGATCAAGCTGTGGTTGGCCAAAGTCGGCTACGAACGTATGCAGGAAATGGCCGACCCCGGCCGCTCGCTCGACCGTGCTCGCGAGACCTGGCAGAAGCACGGTCGTAGCGAGAAGTGGATACAGCAGCGCATGACCAGGCAGGAAACGCGCAACAAGCTGACCGATTACTGGGCCGATCACGATATCAAGCAGGGCGAGGAATTCGCCATTCTCACCAATCTGATTCATCAGGAGTGGGCGGGCGTCAGCGTCAAGGCGCACAAGAAGATGAAGGGTTTGCAGGATCACAATCTGCGCGACCACATGAGTGAGGCGGAGCTGATTTTTACGGCTCTGGCGGAGTTGTCTGCCCGCCAGATTGCCGAGGCCGACGATGCGACCGGCATGCAGGAAAACAGCGAAGCGGCAAGCAAGGGCGGTGCCATCGCCAAGCAGGCACGCCGACCGCTTGCGGCAAACCCTGCGTGAAACCGCGGAAGGTGCAGCAGCTGCCGGTCTGGCGGAGGAGAAACTGCCCCAACTGCTTGCCGATGAAAGCTGAAGCTGCTGTCTTGGCATACTATGGACAGATGCGTTTGCTGATCTGGGCACGTCCGATACGGTGCGCAAGGCGTTTGTCGGCTTTCAGCGGTATCTGTATCAGGGCTGATACTTTGCTGCAGATGCGTCAATCGACCTCATACAGTTGACCTCGGCTGTAGGGCAGCGCGGCGGTGTTGATCGCCTTGCTCAATGTGCCCGCTGTCTGGTTATTGGTGTTGTTTGGCTAGCTTGTCTTCTCGTTCAGCCGATAGCCCAGCCCGCGCACGGTTTCGATCAGGCCGGGTGGTAGTTTTTTACGCAGGCGACCGATAAAAACTTCCAGCGTATTTGAGTCGCGCTCGAAGTCCTGTGCGTAGATGTGTTCGGTCAGTTCGGTGCGGCTGACGATTTCGCCGACGTGGTGCATCAGATACGCCAGCACACGATATTCGTGACTGGTCAGCGTGAGTGGTTCGCCACGCACCGTAACCCGGCTGCTGCGCGTGTCGAGCAATAGCGAACCACACACCAATTCGTTACGGGCATGTCCGCCAGCGCGGCGGATCAGGGCGCGCAAGCGAGCCAGCAGTTCTTCCATGTGAAACGGTTTGGCGAGGTAATCGTCAGCCCCAGCATCAATGCCCGCCACCTTTTCATGCCAGCTATCGCGTGCAGTGAGGATTAGCACCGGCATGCTGCGTCCGGCAGCGCGCCATTTTTTCAGTACGCTCAAACCGTCGATCTGGGGCAAGCCCAGATCCAGCACCACGGCATCATAGGGTTCGGTGTCACCCATAAAATGCGCGTCCATGCCGTTGCTGGCGTGATCGGCGACATAGCCCGCGGCACTGACGGCGGCGATCACTTGCTGCGCCAGCGTGGGCTCGTCTTCAACAATCAGCAAACGCATCAGCGCGGCTCCTCTGCGCGGTGTTTGTCTTTGGGGCCTTTCTGCTCTTTTTGTTTTACGCGCAGGATTCCACCGCTGCGCGCATCGACATACAGCTTGAGCAGACGACCTTCGGTTTGCAGTAGTTTGATTTCATAAATCCAGCCCGCTGGCTTTTGCTCCAGTTCGACCTCCATCACTTGCCCCGGTTGGCTGCGTTCAACCCGTTCGAGGATGGTTTTGAGCGGCAGAATTTCGCCTGCCAGCAGTGCCTGACGGGCGCGGTCGTGGTCATGAGGCGTATCAGCCCCGGCCTGCAACGGGCTGTGTGCCAGCAAGGCAAGGAGGGACAAGATCATGAACAGTCGATTCTTCATGGGCTCTTTATAGCGCAGAAAAGCTGAATGCAGGATGAACAGCTGATTCAGGAAAGGTTCAGCTGGGGCTGTGCATAGTGTGCCCATCAACCCCACCAAGGAGGATGGAAATGCACAAAACACCGTTATTACTGATTGGCTTGGCAAGTTTGGCTTTGAGCCATTCCAGCTTCGCCGGAGTGCGTGAGGATTTGCTGGCACAGTATGCCAGCACTGCCAAAGTGAGCAGCTTTTCTGCTGCACGCGGGCAGGAGTTGCACACGCGTGCCTTTGCTGCGGGCAAGGCCGAGATACCGAGTTGCACATCCTGCCATGGCAAGGATGTGCGCGGCACTGGGCAAACCTTGACCGGCAAGCCGATCAAGGCGATGGCGGCTTCAGCCAACCCATCACGCTATACCGATGCTGCCAAGGTTGAAAAATGGTTCAAGCGCAACTGCATGGAGGTGCTGGGGCGCGAATGTACAGCACGGGAAAAAGGTGACTGGCTGAGTTACATGCTGAGTCAGTAAGAGATTCAACTTCACGACGACACAATGAGCCACGCAAGGAGCCTCACATGAAATCATTACAGCTTCCATTTTCCAGTCGTTCACTGGTGCTCACCGGCATTGGTTTGGGATTTTTAGCGATGGCTTTGAGCTATGCCATGGCGGGCGACCGCCATTACTATCCGCCGGTCAAAGACCCTGTGGTCAAGGAAGAATGCGG
This sequence comes from uncultured Sterolibacterium sp., assembly GCA_964437515.1. GTDB lineage: Bacteria > Pseudomonadota > Gammaproteobacteria > Burkholderiales > Rhodocyclaceae > Sterolibacterium. The sequence continues at coordinate 13,011 of CAYTHB010000053.1, read as the reverse complement.
TAGTTGCCATCTGGCGTTTTCACCGGCGATGCTGCCCGCCAGTTCCTGGCAACGAATGATGGGCAATCTAAAAAATCATTTTGGCGACGATGCCAGTGTCGATGCCCAGGCGGCCAAACGGATTAACGATTACCTCGTCGCCAATGCAGCCGATGCTCCCGCTACGTCTGGGCGAGCCCCCAGCAAACTGTTGCGCGGTGTGGATTTGAACAGTGCGCCGCAGCGCATCACCCAATTGCCGCAATGGGTACACAAACATCGAAAAGTGCCCGACTGGGAATGGCGACATAAAGAAGTACGCAGCAAAACCAATTGTCTGGCTTGTCATACGGGAGCCGAAGCGGGTAGTTACGACGAATGAATCTGATTGAAATCATAAGGAGCCTCATCATGAAATACAGTTCACTGATTGCCGGTCTGCTCTTGACCACAGCGATTGCCATTCCAGCCGCACTGAGCTTTGCTGCGGCAACACCTTCTGCGCCGGAAAACAATTCCGCGACAGCAGCGCCGCAATGGCTTTCGATTGCCCAGGTCTACAGCCAACTGGAAGCTGCTGGCTATCGCAATATCGAGAAAATCGAGCGCGAGCACGGTAACTATGAAGTCAAGGCGACCCATCGCGATGGCCAGCGCGTCAAGCTGCATGTGCATCCGCAAACGGGTGCGGTGCTGGATATGCGTCCGCGCAAGAACAAAGACCTGCAGGAAGGGCATGGCTGGGGCAACCCCGACAAATCCGGCAAGCCCGGGGTTGAGTGTAATCAACGCCGCTGTAGGGATGATCTGCCTGCCACTGCAACCGGAGCGCGGCCATGAATCGCGCTAGTCGATGGCTTCTTGGCAGCGTGATTCTGCTCGGCGTATTGGGCTGGGCAGGTCATATCAGCATGGCTGACTATCCAGCCAATGCCCATCCATGGTGGATCGCGCGTCAAGAACTGCTGCATCTGAGCGGTTTGCTGGCGATTAGCCTGATGTCGCTCTCCATGCTGCTCGCGGCGCGACCTGCCTGGCTGGAACGACCGCTGAACGGGCTGGATCAGATGTATCGCCTGCATAAATGGGCGGGCATCGGGGCTGGCGTTTTCGCGCTGGCGCATTGGTTAATGAAAGAAGTCGTCGGTGACTTTCTCAAAGCCAGTATCGGCCGCGCAGGCAAACTCCATAAAGAAAAACTCACCGGCCTGCTCGACCCCATGCGCGATCTGGCCAAGGATATGGGCGAATGGGGCTTTTACATTTTGCTGGCGATGCTGCTGCTGGCCTTGTGGAAAAGCTTCCCTTATCGACCCTGGCGCAAGCTGCATAAAGCCATGCCGGTGCTGTATCTGGCTCTGGTGTTTCATGCCGTGATGTGGGCTCCCAGTGCGTACTGGCAACAGCCGGTGGGCATGCTGCTGGCTTTGCTGTTGGGTGCGGGTGTGTATGGCAGCGTGCAGGCCTTGCGCGGTGCGATTGGCCGTCAGCGGCAAGTGAGCGGAACATTGATTGCCATCGAGCAAGCCAGCGTCGATGTTCTGAGCCTGCGCTGCCAACTATCTGGCTGGCCGGGGCATCGTGCCGGGCAGTTCGCTTTCCTCACCTTCGACAGCAACGAGGGCGCACATCCGTTCAGCATGGCCAGTGCCGATCGGGGCAATGGCATCATCGAATTCCAGATCAAGGCTTTGGGTGATTACACGCGCAATCTGGCTGCGCGTTTGCAAGTAGGACAAGCGCTCATCGCCGAAGGGCCTTATGGTCGCTTTCAACTGGGACGCATCCAGCAACAAGCACAGCAAATCTGGATTGCGGGCGGCATTGGTATTACGCCGTTCCTTGCTTGGCTGGAATCCTTGCAGGCGCAGCCAGACCTGGTGCCTGCCGCCGAGCTGCATTACTGCACGCGTAATCGTGATAGCGACAGCGATCCTTTCGTTGATCGGTTGAAAACACTGTGTGCCGCGTTGCCCAATGTGACGCTGTACATCTATGGCGATCAGCAGGGCGAAAATTTGAATGCAGCGCAACTGCCGCTAATCTTTGGCAAGCAGGTCAAGGAAATTTGGTTCTGCGGGCCGAAGGGTCTGGCTGAAAAACTCAAGCACGAATTGGACAAATTAGCTGCAATGCACGTCAGCCACCTGCGCTTTCATCAGGAGGCGTTTGAAATGCGCTGACATCAAGGGCGCGCTATGACGCCTATGGCTCCTATGACTCGCGCTTGATCGCGCCAGCATCGTGTGCCTGCACATCGGCGTGGTAAGACGAGCGAACCATCGGTGCGCACGCGGCATGAGCAAATCCCATGCTTTGAGCTTCGCGTGTGTACATGGCGAAAATATCGGGATGCACATAACGTAACACGGGTAGATGATGAGCCGAGGGCGCAAGATACTGACCGATGGTGAGCATATCGACATCATGCGCACGCAAATCGCGCATGACGGCAAGGATTTCATCATCGGTCTCGCCCAAGCCAACCATCAAACCGGATTTTGTTGATACGTTCGGATTGCGCGCCTTGAATGCTTTGAGTAGTTGCAGCGAATGCGTGTAATCCGCACCAGGGCGCGCCTGTTTGTAGAGGCGTGGCACGGTTTCGAGATTGTGATTGAACACATCGGGCGGAGTCGCCGTGAAGATGTCCACCGCGATATCCATGCGTCCACGAAAATCCGGCACCAATACTTCAATGCGCGTCTGCGGAGAGCGGATACGAACTTCCCTGATGCAATCTGCAAAATGCTGCGCACCCCCATCACGCAAATCATCGCGATCCACGCTCGTAATCACCACATACTTGAGCCGCAGTGCAGCGATGGTGTCAGCAAGGTGACGGGGTTCATCGGCATCGGGGGGCAGAGGCTTGCCATGTCCCACATCGCAGAAGGGACAACGTCGCGTACACAAATCGCCCAGAATCATGAAGGTGGCCGTCCCCTTGCCGAAGCATTCGCCGATATTGGGGCAGGTCGCTTCTTCACACACCGTGTGCAATTTTTGCTCACGCAAAATACTTTTGACTTCGTTGAATCGTGTGGCACCTGAGCCGGCTTTCACACGGATCCATTCGGGTTTTTTGAGACGTTCAACCGGAACGATGTTGATCGTTTGCTTGCCAAAGGCGCGTGCAGTTTTTGCAGCACCCTTCTGTTTTTCGTGACTCATGACAATTGCACCTGTAAATGCTGTAGCAGCCGTGCCGCCACGCGCTGCAAATCGGTTTCTTCGCACAGCTCACACATTTGCGTGACTGGCATTCCTGCATAACCGCAAGGATTGATTGCCGCATAAGGTGCGAGATCCATATCCACATTGAGGCACAGACCGTGATAGCTGCGTGAATTCCGGATACGCAAACCCAAAGCCGCAATCTTTGCGCCGTCCACATAGACTCCTGGCGCACCCTCACGTCGCGCGGCTTCGATGCCATACTCTGACAGCATGTCGATCAAGGCTTGCTCAATGCGTCTGACCAACTCACGCACCTTGATGTTGCGCCGTTGCAAATCGAGCAACAGATACGCCATGAGCTGCCCTGGACCGTGGTAAGTAATCTGTCCACCTCGATCGATTTTGACCAAGGGAATGCCGATGTCACGCAACAGGTGCTCAGGCTTTCCAGCTTGTCCCAGGGTAAAGACGGGAGGATGTTCGCACAGCCAGATTTCATCGGGTGTTTGTGGTGTGCGCTGTACAGTGAAGGTCTGCATGGCTCGCCATGTCGATTCGTATTCGACATGTCCCAAATGGCGAACATGTAATGTTGTATTCACCGCGATCGGCGAGCCTGGCTCAACTGCCACTACAGAACCACTTTCACCAAAGGATGTGTGGTGAGTTCCTGATAAATTGCATCAAGCTGTGCTTTTGACGTGGCGCGCACCGTGCAGGTCAGGCTCAGATAAGTTCCCTTTGACGATGGGCGCATTTCCATGCTGGAGGCATTGAAATCAGGAAAGTGACGCAACACGACATCCAGCACGGCCTGCGCGTAATCGTCATGTCGTGCCCCCATGATCTTGAGTGGGAAATCGCACGGGAATTCAAGCAGGGTTTCTGGTGGCGGTGTTTTCGTCGTCATTGCGCTTTCCTTCAAGCACTCGCACGCATGGTGGTGCGTTTGTAATCCTGATACCAGCCGAGCATTTTTTCAAACAAGGAATCTGGACAGCCCTTGCCGACAGGACGGCCATCCAGTGTCACGATGGGCAACACTTCCTTGGTCGATGAGGTCAACCAGAGTTCATCTGCCGTGCGAACTTCGATTTCAAGAATGTCTCGCACTTGATTCGGCAGACCATGCTGTTGTGCCAGTTCAAGGACGACATCATAGGTCACCCCCGGCAGCATCAAATGATTTTTGGGTGGAGCCAGCAGGATGCCCTTCTGAATCACAAAGATATTTGAAGCCGCACCCTCTGTGAGAAAACCATCACGCAACAGCACCGTCTCCGCACAACCCTCATCGATGGCGCGCTGACGCAGCAGACAGTTGGCGAGCAGCGAAGTCGCCTTGATGTCGCAGCGATGCCAGCGGTTGTCTGCAGCGGTGACGGCAGCAATACCTTGTTCACGCTGGGCTGCCGGAGGTGGCAGCAAGGGTTCGCTCATGGCAAAGATCGTGGGGGTCGCATTCTTCGGGAAAGCATGATTGCGTTTGACATTCGCATCCCTGCTGATTCCTCGCGTCACCTGCAAATAAATTTGCTGATCTTCGCCTTCATTATGAGCAATGATTTTTTCAATGAGCGCGACCCATTGTGCTTCTTCCAGCGGATTGGCCAGACGGATGCCATCGAGACTACGCTGCAAGCGTGCCAGATGCTCGATCAATCGAAACGGACGACGCGAATAAACGGGGATGACTTCATACACGCCATCACCAAATAGAAATCCCCGATCGAGCACGGAAATCCGTGCTTCGGATAGCGGAAGATATTCGCCATTCAGATAAATCATCATTCAAACCACAAGCGCAAGGTGTCCCATGCGCGTCCAAAAATACCGGCAACCGGCACGGCTTCAAGAGCCACAACGGGAAAGTCGCCCAAGGGTTTTTCACCCAGGAACACCTTGAGTGTCGCCACACGACTGCCTGCTGCAATGGGTGCCAGCAAGGGCTGCTGGCTGATGAGCTGCACCTTGATTTGTCCAGCTTGCCCCTTGGGAACCGTCATCATGAAATCATTCACGAAGCCCGCTTTGACGACACTTTGCGCGCCTTTATAGACCTTCAAGGAGGAAACGACCTGCTTGGCAGAATAGACTTTGGCACTATCGAAAAACTGGAAGCCGAAATTCAGCAAGCGTTGCGATTCACTGGCTCGCGCCGCGTCCGATGCCGTTCCAAGAACCACTGAAATCAGCCGACGATTCTCACGCTTAGCCGAACTCACCAGACAATATCCCGCCGCTTCAGTGTGCCCTGTTTTCATGCCATCGACGGCAGGATCACTCCATAGCAAACGATTACGATTCGGTTGCGTGATGTTGTTGTAACGATATTGCTTGGTGGAGTAGAGCGGATAAAACTCCGGAAAATCACGAATCAGCGCGCTGGCCAGCAAGGCCATATCATGCGCCGTCGAGTAATGTTGCGGATCAGGCAAGCCCGTGGCATTACGGAACTGGGTATTCTTCAATCCCAAACGCTGCGCTTCGCGGTTCATCATCTGGGCGAAGCCATCTTCCGTCCCACCGATGGCCTCTGCCAGTACGATGCAAGCATCATTTCCTGACTGAATGATGACTCCATGCAGCAGCTCATCCACCGTGACCGGCTTGTTCGGCTCGACAAACATGCGTGAGCCTTGCGTCTTCCAGGCACGCTCCGAAACCGGCAAAGCCTGGTCGAGCTTGAGTGTTCCTTGCTTGATGGCGGAAAAAACGAGATAGGCGGTCATCAGCTTGGTCAGTGAAGCGGGTTCGACGCGCTCATCGGCGTTACTGCTGGTCAGCTCAAGCTGAGCGCTGAAGTCATAGAGATACCATGACTTCGCCGCAACCGCCAGCGAAGGCGGCGCGAGCTGCGCTTGAGCAGCGTTCGCTGTAAAAAGTGAGAGCACGCTGGCAAACAGGACAAGCAAAAAATGGTGACGCATGGTGGATGCTTTCACAAATAAACACGGGATTATAAAGACTCTCATTCCCGCCTTTTGTTCCGAAATTCATCATGATCTCCAAAAGCATCGTTGATGCTGTCATGAGACCGTAACAATCCGCGTTTATTCTGCGTACTGTCTTATTTACACACAACGCAGAAGGAAAGTTCATGTCTCAAAAACGTTTGTTGCGTCCGCGGGTGTTTGCATTGATGGCTGCGGGGCTGGCATTGATCTCGATGCCTTCGGTGCAGGCTCAGGTCATCAAGATTGACGGTTCGTCGACGGTCTATCCGATTACGGAGGCAGTGGCGGAAGAATTTCAGAAAGCCCAGCGCAATGCCATCAAGGTGACGGTGGGGGTTTCGGGTACGGGTGGGGGCTTCAAGAAGTTCTGTCGCGATGAAACCGATATTTCCAACGCTTCTCGCCCGATTACAGCCAAGGAAATGGAAGACTGCAAGACGGCGGGAGTGCAATATATCGAAATGCCGATCGCTTTCGATGCGCTGACCGTGGTCATCCACCCCAAAAATAGTTTTCTCAAGCAGATAACGGTCGCTGAGCTGAAGATGCTTTGGGAGCCCGCTGCGCAAGGCAAGGTGACGCGCTGGAATCAAGTGAATCCGGCGTGGCCGGATGCGCCGATCAGGCTGTTTGGTCCGGGTGCGGATTCCGGCACGTTTGAATATTTCACCGAGGCGACTGTGGGTAAGGCGCGTGCCTCTCGTGGAGACTATACTGCGTCGGAGGATGACAATGTGCTGGTGCAGGGGGTGTCTCGTGACATCAATGCGCTGGGGTATTTTGGTTATGCCTATTATGCGGAAAACAAGGCACGTCTGAAGGCGTTGCCCATCGTCAATCCGAAAACTGGCGCGCTGGTCGAGCCTACGGAAGAGTCTGTTATCAAGGCGACCTATCAACCGTTGTCGCGACCAATCTTCATTTACGTCAAGGTACGTTCGCTCGACAAGCCCGAGGTCAAGGCTTTTGTGGAGTATTACATGAAGCATGTTGCGCAACTGGCGCGTGAAGTCAAATATGTGCCCCTGTCGGCCAGCGCCTACACTGGCAATCTCGAACACATGGCGCGCAAGAAATATGGCACGGTTTTCGGAGGTAAAAATGAAATTGGCATTACCATCGAAGCCCTGATGAAACGGGAATCGGCGTTATAAAACACGCGGCTGCCTCGGATTTTATGAACATATCTTTTGCTTCATCTTTCACGGCGACCCACCCTGCAGGGGCGGGTCGCCTGCGCCACAACGTCACGCGACGCTTTAGCGAGCGTCTTGTTGAAATGCTGCTGTTTTCTGCTGCGGCAGTCTCAGTGCTGACGACGTTGGGCATCGTCTATGTGTTGCTCTCGGAGTCCTGGCATTTTTTTCAGCATGTCCGCTTATTCGATTTTCTGACCGACAGGCAATGGACACCTTTGTATGACGATGCACATTTCGGCATCATGGTGTTGATTTCCGGTACGGCGGTTTCATCGCTGGTCGCGCTGAGTGTGGCCTTACCTGTGGGGCTGGTGATTGCCATTTATCTGTCGGAGTTTGCGCGCCCGACGGTGCGTGAGTTGGCCAAGCCGGTGCTGGAATTGCTGGGCGGCGTGCCGACCATTGTGTTTGGCTATTTCGCGTTATTGATCGTTACGCCATTGCTGCAAAAAGCCATTCCCGAATTGCCCGGTTTTTCCTTGCTCTCCGCAGGTCTGGTGATGGGCATGATGATCGTGCCGTATATCGCTTCGCTGTCCGAAGATGCCATGCGCGCCGTGTCCATGAGTTTGCGTGAGGGCGCGTATGCCCTGGGTGCAGGCCGTTTGCATACAGCGCTGCATGTGGTGATTCCGGCGGCATTTTCAGGGCTGGCAGCGGCGGCCATTCTGGCGGTTTCGCGGGCTGTGGGGGAAACCATGATATTGGCGGTTGCGGCGGGGATGCAGCCGAATCTGACTTGGAATCCGATCGAACCGGCGGCCACCATTACGACCTATATTGTGCAAGTGGCCTTGGGTGATTTGCCGCATGGTTCCATCGGTTATCAAACTATTTTCGCCGCAGGATTGGCCTTGCTGCTGTTGACGCTGAGCTTCAACATCCTTGGCCTGTGGCTGCGCCGCCGCTTCCGTGAAAGTGATTGACATGAGGATTCTTCCTTCTTCTTCTTCCGCCACCACCGGCTCTCGCTTTCGCCCAATGCCAGATGTTCAGCGAGAGCAATTACGCCGCATCATTGCCCGTGGTAAGCGGCAAGATCGCGTGTTTCAGGCCATCGGCATCCTATTTTTGAGCATGGCACTATTGCTCATCCTCCTGCTGGTTGCCGACATGGTCATGCGTGGGGCGGATCGTCTGAACATCGAGTTTTTCCTGAGTTATGCCTCACGCCACGCCGTTCAGGCGGGCATATTGGCCGCTTGGGTCGGTTCGTTGCTGGTGATGCTGGTCACCGCATGTGCTGCCGTGCCCTTGGGCGTCGCCGCCGGTTTGTATCTGGAAGAATATGCCAAACGCAACTGGTTGACGACGCTCATCGAACTCAACATCACCAACCTCGCGGCTGTGCCGTCGATTATTTACGGGCTGCTTTCGCTGGGCGTGCTGGTATATGCGTTTGGTTTCGGACAAAGCATCCTGACGGCGGGGCTGACTTTGGCATTGTTGATCCTGCCCATTGTCATTGTCACCACGCGTGAAGCCATCCGCACCATTCCCCCACAGATTCGCGAGGGTTCGATGGCATTGGGAGCAACCCGCTGGCAAACCTGTCGCTATCACATTCTGCCCTACTCGTTGCCCGGCATCCTGACTGGCATCATCATCGGGCTGGCGCGTGCGATCGGCGAAACCGCACCCATCATCACCATTGGCGCACTCACCTTTATCGCCTTTCTGCCCCCACTGCCTTATAGCGAAATCAGCCCGGGGGTGACGGCGGGTTTGTTTGAATGGCTGAAATCGCCCTACACCGTGATGCCCATACAGATGTTCAACTGGACATCACGCCCTGATCCTGCCTTTGAAGCCAATGCCGCCGCCGCAGGTTTCGTGTTGATGGTGATGGTACTGTCGATGAATGCGCTCGCCATCGGCTTGCGTCACCGCTTGAGAAAGAAAATCAAATGGTAAGCCGCTTTTTGCATGATCCTATGACTCCAGAACTGACCTCCATGTCTACAGTTTCAATTTCATCTTCGCCAGCGCCGTCATTAAAGGCAGAGGCGCGTGATCTGAGTTTTTATTACGGCGCAGTGTGTGCGCTCAAGCACATCAATATGCCGATTTATGATCGTTGCGTCACGGCTTTGATTGGCCCTTCGGGCTGTGGCAAATCCACCTTTTTACGCAGCTTCAATCGGATGCACGATCTTTATCCGGGGAATCGTTACGCAGGTGAAATTCGCCTCTACCCGGACGATATCAATCTGCTGATCCCCGAGGTGGATCCCATTGAAGTCCGCATGCGCATCGGTATGGTGTTTCAGAAACCCAACCCTTTTCCTAAGTCGATTTACGAAAATGTGGCCTATGGGTTGCGAATTCGTGGCGAAAAGAATCGCCGCCGCTTGGATGACAAGGTTGAGCAGGCACTGCAAGATGCGGCTTTATGGAACGAGGTCAAGAATCGCCTGCATGATCAAGCCAGCCATCTTTCGGGTGGGCAGCAGCAACGTTTGTGCATTGCCCGCGCCCTCGCGACCGATCCGGAGTTGTTGTTGTTTGATGAGCCGACTTCCGCGCTTGACCCTATTGCCACCGCCGCCATCGAGGAGCTGGTGCATGAACTGAAGCATCGTGTCGCCATCCTGATCGTCACCCACAACATGCAGCAAGCGGCGCGGGTATCCGATTACACCGCATATATGTATCTGGGCGAGGTGATCGAATTCGGCAAAACGGATGAACTCTTCCTCAAGCCGGGCGACAAGCGCACAGAAGATTACATTACCGGCCGCATGGGCTAGTTTCCGGAGATAGCGAAATGAATGAAAACCAGCACCTTTCCAGTCGCTTTGATGCCGAACTGGATCACTTGCGTACCCAGGTCTTGCAGATGGGCGGGATGGTGGAAACACAGGTGGCCGCGGCTCTGGAAGCCTATGCGGACAGCAGTCCGGTGAGCGTGAATGACATTGTTTTGGGTGATCGCGCAATCAATGCATTGGAAAAAGCTATCGATGATGACTGCGCGCATTTGATCGCGCGTCGTCAGCCGACGGCCTCCGATCTGCGTCTGGTGCTCGGGGTTAGCAAAATTGTGACCGACCTCGAGCGCGTCGGTGACGAAGCCAAGAAGATTGCCAAGGCTGTGCGGCGCATTCATGCCAATGGTCATCAGCCGACCCAGTCCAGCGTCAGCATCCGCCATCTGGCGGAAGCTGCATTGTTGCTGGTGCGCGAGGCATTGGATGCCTTTGCCCGGCTCGATACCACGGTGGCGCATGCTGTCATCAAGGCGGATGGCGATATCGACAGTGAATTCAAATCGATCATTCGCCAGTTGATTACGCATATGATGGAAGATCCACGCGCCATTGGCGTGTCGATCGAAATTCTGTCGATCGCTCGTGCCATCGAACGCATCGGCGATCATGCTAAAAATGTCGCCGAGCAAGTCGTGTATGTCGTCGATGGCCGCGACATTCGTCATCTCAAGGAGCCTGCGGCGTGAAGCCCTCGATACTGGTGGTTGAGGATGAGCCGGGTATCCAGGCATTGATCGCTGTCAATCTGCGCCATGCGGATTTTCAGGTGAACTGCGTGGAGAGTGCCGAAGCCGCACAGCGTGCCATGGAGGCCGCCTTGCCGGACTTGTTGATTCTTGACTGGATGCTTCCTGCGCAATCGGGTCTGGATCTCGCGCGGCGATTGCGCGCCAGTGAACGCACGCGTGAGCTGCCGATTATTTTGCTGACCGCGCGGGTGCATGAGGAAGACAAGGTGCTGGGGCTGGAGGCCGGTGCGGATGATTACATCACCAAGCCGTTCTCGCCCAAAGAGCTGATTGCGCGGATACGCGCGCTGCTGCGCCGTCGCGCACCGCATGTGGCCGATGCAGCCGTTAGCATCGGGGGTTTGCAGCTGAATCCCGCCACCTATCAGGTACTCGCGCAGGGGCAGACGCTGGAACTCGGCCCCACGGAGTTTCGGCTACTGCGATTTTTGATGACCCACCCCGAGCGCGTCTATAGCCGTACTCAACTGCTCGATGAAGTCTGGGGCGATCACGTGTTCATCGAAGAGCGCACGGTCGATGTGCATGTGCGCCGCTTGCGCATGGCATTGGAGCCGGCGGGTGAGCATGAGCGCGTAGAAACCGTGCGTGGCGCGGGTTACCGTTTTAGCGCAGGATGAAAGGATCAGCCGCGTGTTTGCCTTGTTTCAATCAACATTGTGGGTGCTCCTGGTCTTCGCTGCGCTCGCGTGGTCAGTGGGCATTTGGATCGGCACGGGCTATGGTTGGGCCGTCTTCTGCTTCGGTCTGCTGCTGCAACAGGGCTTGCATTTGCGTTATTTCATGCGCCTGGAACGCTGGAGCCGGAGCCCTTCCGTCGATGCTGCAATGGAAGCCAGCGGTGCGTGGGATCGGGTTTTCGCGCGCTTGTATCGCCATGAGAAAGAGCTGCGTCAACAACTAGAACAACGCGAGCTCACCATCCATTTGTTGCGTGCGGCCGCGCAAGCCTTGACTGACGGGATCGTGACGCTGGATGCGCGTAATCGGATCTTGTTTTGCAACACGACAGCTGAAGCGCAGCTGGGGCTGAATCTGGCGAGTGATTTAGGCGAATCGGTGCTCCATCTCGTACGCCAGCCCGAATTTGCTGCTTACCTTGAAGCCGCTGATTTTTCTCAGGCTTTGCTGCTGCGCTCCGAGCGACAGCGTGAGCGCACGTATGCGATTCATGTGATTCCCTATGCGGAAAATCATCATCTCATGCAGATTCAGGATGTCACACAGGAACAGCGCATCGAACAAATGCGCCGTGATTTTGTCGCCAATGTCTCGCATGAACTGAGAACCCCGCTGACCATCCTCTCGGGCTTTCTGGAAACCTTGCAGGAACTGGCGTTGCCTGTGGAGGAGCAGCAGCATTATCTGGCATTGATGAGCGAGCAATCGCAACGTATGCAATCCATCGTTCAGGATTTGCTGACTTTATCGACGTTGGAATCTTCGCCTCCGCCTGAAAACGAAATTGTCGATATGCATGCAATGATGGATCGACTCTATCAGGATGCACTCGCACTTTCCGCGGGTCGCCATAACGTGTTGCTCAATCAGGAGCAGTGCCGCGGCAATCTGCGTGGCGCGAAACATGAGTTGGTCAGCGCATTCGGCAATCTGGTCAGCAATGCGGTGCGCTACACCCCGGCGGGGGGCAGCATCACCTTGATCTGGCGTATTTCTGCCCAGGGTGCTGAGTTCGCTGTGCAAGATAGTGGTGTGGGTATCGAAGCGCGTCATTTGCCGCGGCTGACCGAACGTTTCTATCGCGTTGATCGCGGTCGTTCTCGCGAAGCGGGGGGCACTGGGCTTGGGTTGGCGATCGTCAAACATGTGCTGGGGCGGCATCAAGCCCAGTTGGAGATCCACAGCGAGCTGGGCAAAGGCAGCCGCTTTATTGCCCACTTTCCGGCGAGTCGCGTGTCGATCACCCCCAACACTCACTCTTCGTGAGTTGTATGTCCTAATGTTGCCGCGATACATCTGAGTTGCTGTTTACATTGATAGCGTTTTCGAACATAATGAAAAGCTAAGTTTTTGCCTCGCCAAGGCCAGTTAGCTCAGTTGGTAGAGCAGCGGACTGAAAATCCGCGTGTCCGTGGTTCGATTCCGCGACTGGCCACCACTATTCAGCGCCCAACCGTTCTCGGTTGGGCGTTTTCCTTTGCGGGTTCCGCACACT
>CAYTHB010000052.1:0-19220 GCA_964437515.1 uncultured Sterolibacterium sp. | reverse complement strand
CGGGCGTGGGGAAGACGAGGCCGGAACTTTTTGACCAGAAGAAGAATTAGAAACACCCCCACGGGCGTGGGGAAGACTGCGGGTATGCCGAACGTGCGGAACTTGAAATGGAAACACCCCCACGGGCGTGGGGAAGACCATATGCGGGGCACCAAAAAGCGGCTTTAGGTAAGAAACACCCCCACGGGCGTGGGGAAGACAGCAGCATATAGTAAAAAACTTCGCTTTGAACACTACATGTAGTGGGTTATGGAGTTTTCAGGGTTTCCAGGATGAGCTGCAGACCTGAGAGGGTGACCACCGGTTTACGCGGGGGGCCGATGCTGCGGATCTCGAATCCGGGCTGTTGAGGTATGGAACGTATCAGCAGTACGCCAGACTCTGCCGGGCAATGTTTATAGAGATAGTCCACTACCGTGGTGGCCACCGAGTCTTTGATGCCTGAAACAAAGACATTGGGACGGGGTTCGATGAACCATAACTTCATGCGACCGCGTACAGCGGGGGGCAGGTCATTGGCGATGACGATGAGCACGGACATTTCCCAGCATGGCAGCAATATCAGTGGCCACATTGGCCAGCAGATCTGTTTTGATGACGCGCTCACGAAAAGCTGCAGCGACTCTATGCTTGTCATAGCGGCCTGCCAATTCTCTGGTCATGGCAAAGGCCATGTCTATACAGAGTTCCTCCTTGTAAAGATCAGCCAGATCGTACACAAACGGCAATGGGCTACCGGAATGAATGAAACCGATATGTGGTGAATAGCCGAGGCTGTGAACAGCTGAACAGAGAATGCCGTATAGCGCGGCATTGGTCGATGTCAGTATCTGATTCGTTATGTCGCTGGTTTCGAACTTGCCCGGTGTGAAACTGCGACCTTTCCAGCCTACGCCATACTCTTCAGCTTTGGTCTGGTAAATGCTGCGCACCCGGTGGCCTTCCATGCCCATCATTTCTTTGAGCGATTTATCTTCTAAGCCCGCTTCTGGAAAGCGGCGGGCAAACATGCGACGCGCTACTTCCAGTGCTTTTTCAGGATGCGCTGCCAAGGTGATTTGCTGCTTTAGGTTGCGGGTGTCTGCGGTGGGCAAGAATCCTGCGGCATAAAACAACAAGCTATCTTCCCCCACCCAGCAGATGGCGCAGTTGGCAGCGGTGGCGGTTTTAACGGCGTCATGCGTAACAGTCGTGCCCGGTCCAAGCAAAAGGGCATTGAGTGTGGCTACAGGCAGGGGCACCACATTGGCTTCGCAATCCACCCATTTCACGCTGCTGTCATCAATTTCCAGTCGACCTCGCTCCAGATAGATAAACGGGTATTTGTCTTTGACCTGCGGCAGTGATTCGCGGGTGATTTTGACGAATAAGCGTTCTGCTCCGGCCATGGCGCTTACTCCTGTGCCCCGCCCTGTTCAGGCTTTTTCAGCTCCTCAGGCTCGTTAAACTCAGCCCCTTGCACCGTAACGCGGCGGTCACGGTATTGTTTACGCTGGCCTAGTTGCACGGGCACATCGTTGAGGGTGATGACTTCACCCTCATGCTCGCCTTGCAGGATGTGCTGGCAGGCGCTGCGGCTTTTGCCATCGGCCAGGCTGTGCGCTGCTGCCTGCGCCTGCTCTGCCGTATCAAATACGCCTTGGTAGATAAACTCGGTCGGGGCGCAGTTTTTACGCCCCAGATATAAATCCCACACTGGCGCTTGCAAGGCGGCTATGGCATCTTCTAGGTGGGCTTGCGGGGCTTGCAGCGCCACGGCAAAGGCCATGTCTTGCAGATAGTAACGGTAGGTCATTTTGGTGCCACCGCCCACGGCTTTACCGCCATCACTTTTTTTAGGGATGAGCAGGGTTTGCCACGGGTCTTTATCGTCGTAGCCACTGCCCACCATGTGAAAGTCACGCAGCATGGGCAGACGTGGCATGGGCTGGCCTTGGCGGTTGCGCGGCACAAAACTGGTGACTTGCATATCCAAGTCGGCCCAGGCTGCCAGCCAGTCGGCTTCCTCACCACCCGCACCACGGGCGCAGCAGAGCAAGCCCAATACACCCGACTTGGTGGGGAAGTCCAAGCTGTCGCGGCGGCCAAACTTGGAGTCATGGCCCCAGGCTTGCAGCGGCGCTTCCAGCCAGAGCAGTAAATAGGGGTTGTTCATAAACCCACCCTCACTTCACATGGCTTTGCAGCTTGCTAATCAAGTCGTCGATGCTGAAGTTTTCATCTTCACCCCAGTCATATGCACCGAGCTTGCCAAAGAGTGAGCCGCTAAGTTTTTCTTTTTTGTCGAGGTAGCTTTTCAGATCGTCAATACTGGGTTGCAAATAGCCTGCGCCTTTGGCTTTGACAGGCTGCTCAAACGGCACTTGCAGGCGCTGGCCTTGACGCACCATGACGCGGGCAAACTCCCAGGGGCTGGCACCTGACTGGGTGGTTTGGCGGGCACTGGGCACAGCCACAAACAGGGCTTTGGTAAAGGCAGCAATGGCAGCTTGCAGATCTGCACCCTCACCCAGTGTTTGCGCTAACTGGCCTACATCCAGGCTGATGTAGCGGTAGTAGGTGGCGGAGTTGAATTCCAGGCTGCCCATGTGCGCAGAGCCAGGCTCTTCGGCCAGATCGTCCAGCGCAGTAAAAAACTCAATCTCATTGCTGACTTTGTGGGTGGAGATGGCGTGGGCAAAGGATGCCGCAGCTTCGATGTTCATGTCTGCCGCTTTGGCCACCATGCGGCCAAAGAGGGCGATGTCCAGTGCATCTACTGCGGGGTTGATGGCTTTTTTGGCGATCTTGGCCAGCTCTTTGTCTTTGAGTTTGGCAGGATCAAAGCCGTTTTCCTGAGCATAGGCAGCAAAAGCGGCGGCTTCGGTGTCGCTGATGAAAAGCAGGGTGTCGTCAATGATGAGTTCGGCCAGTTTGCTTCCGCAGGTTTGGGCTTGCTCGTCAGTGGCACCTGCCGCTAAGCAGGCTTTGGCAAAAATGCCGGCCGATTGCTTGGTGCGCATGGCCAGTTTGATACCGAAATCAGGCATGGCCAGCCGTACTTGACGTTTCCAGCATTGCGAGCTGACGCGGGCGCGGGTGACACCACCGACGACAGCGGTCTTGGGCGCACCGACATCGTCGCGGTTCAAGCAGGTGACGGGAAAGGATTGCAGGATGTGGAACTCGATGCGGGTGTTTTTATTCAGGTTGTTCATAAGGAATCTCCTTGGGATATTGGAATAAAGAATCAAGCGAAAGGACTATCAATCATGGGAACGATTTGCAGCAGGCCACAGCCAAAGCTGCGACCCCGGCCTATGCCCTGGGCAAAGCTGCACTGGAACTGCTGGGCATCGGTGACTTGTAACTGGCCTTGGATATGAGCCTGCGCCAAAGTGATGGGCTGTTGGTCTTTGCCTTTGAACTGTAAGACCTCGACTTTGTCGATTTGCAGGTGCTGAGGCTCTATGGCAAAGCCCCAGCTGGCTGGGCCGCGCTCCATAAACCACTTTGCAATGGCATCGCGGCCTTTGACAGGCAGGAGTTTGCGGCTTTTGCTGTCACGCCGCGTGGGGTTGACGATGACTTTGAAGCCATAACGCGTATGGCTCAAAAAATTATCCGCAATCACTTTGCTTTCCACCTGACCCGCTGCGAGGCCGTGATTGCTGCGGGCTTGCTCGGCGGGTGAGCGGTTGGCCAAGAGCAGAATTTTGCGGCCATGGAAATCGCCGCCACGGTCGGCATACAAAATACCGCTGGCCTGGCTACCGGCTTTGTCGGCATCGCTGCGCACATCGTCATACAGGCTATACACGGTACGGTGCAGGGAATAGGGGTCGCTAATACCCAAGGTTTTAATGTCGGCACGACTGAGGTGCAAGACACTGGCAATCAAGCTCATGCCGTGGCCTCCTGTGACTGGGCGGCGCTGTCGGCTTGTTTGCCGTAGAAGGATTGCGCCCACTGCGCTTTGACTCTTTGTGCGCTGTCGCCACCGTAGGCAAAGCGGCGCAGTTGCGTGAGTAAATCCACAAAGTCCAGCGGCTGGGCCACGCGACTGTCAATCAATGCCAGCACGGGGCGCAGTACACGGCAGAGTTCGGGCAGCTCATCGCAGGCCAGCACGCGGCGCAGCTTGGCTTTGGCCTGGTCACTTTGGTTGCCGTCGCTGTAGCAGTCGGCTATGGCGCGGCCTAGTTTGAGGCTGCCATTTTTATCGGCCTTGGCTTTAGCCAGCGCTGCTGCCACGGTGATATAGGGCAGGCGCTGGTGGGGTTTTTCCAGGTCGATGCCAAAACTGGCTAAAAAGTCCCAACTTTGGTATTCGGTGCTGGGGTTATCAGCACGACGCAGGCGGGCGGCCAAGCCTTTGTCTTGCTGGCAGCGCTGAATTAACATCTGCACAAAGCGGGCTTCTGGGCTACTGGCTTTTTCTGCTTGTGGCTCACTCATGGGTGGTCTCCTCGGGTTTTGCTAGATATTTACTGAGATTGGGGCGGCAGTTGGCCCAAGCATCCATTTGGCGGGCAGTGGCATTGGGGCAGAGCTGGTCATAGCTTTGGTGAACAAAGCTGGCAAAGCGCTGGCGCAATTTGTAGCGTTGAGTGCGGTTTTCAGTGCCTTTGTCGCAGTGGTCGATAAGGTTTTGAAACTCGCGTTCGCAGAGTTGCCAATAGGTGTTGGTGGCTTGCGCAGCCAGCGCCTTACCATCCACTAATTGCTGTTTGAAATAAGCCATGACACAGCCGTAGAGGATTTTGGCGTTGGCTTCCAGTGCTTCCATTTCTTGCTGCAGGTTGCTAAACCAGCTGGCATTGAGTACGGAGCCATCGAGCCAGACTTGGGATTCGACAAAGTCATCGCTTCCTGAAATGTATTGCTCCCCTGCATTACTGCTAACGCGCAAGCCCGCTGACCACAGAGCAAAGCTTTCTACGGCAGTGCAGGCTCGCTCCAGCCCCGCCTGAATTTGCCAGCAGGCAAAGCCTTTGCCCTGCTGCTGGGCAATGAAGCTCACTAGGGCGGTGAGTTCACGCCAGGGGCGTTTGTCGGGATCAGTCCAGAGAGCGCGGGGTTTTTTGGTTGAATTGTCGATGGCCACGCTGGGGTCGGCCATGCCGCTGTTGTAGTCCAGGTGAGCCAGGCCTTCTGAATAATGCAGGCCAGATTCGGTCAGCAAACAAAATCGGCACAGTGGAATCAAGCGGCCCATTAAGGAGTTTTTTAATTGCTGCGCGCTGGCACAGGCTTCTCCTTCAGGCATCTGCTCCCAGGGTGCTGTACCCAGGCCTTGCTCAAAGCGATTGCTGCGCTCGATTTGCTGGGTAGTCAGGAGATTGAGCCAAAGGCTTTGCCAAAGCGTGGAGCCAAGTAGAAAGTTATGCAGCAAGCCCATGTAAGCAACTGCAGACCCTGATTTTCCAGTAGTGGATTTATCTGCATAGCCATGCGTAAGAACGATTTTGTTATCGGTTTTTTTACCACCCAAAGAAAAACCCATGAGTGTTAGCAGCAACAAAGCTTTATCGGCATCGCCCAAATCCTGCTCTTGCTGGCTTTGCGTCAAAACCGTAGTGTTGCCCGCTGCAATATGCGGCTGCACTGCGCCGTAACTTTGGAGTTCAGCTTGGGCAATGGCAGGCATCTGCAAAAAAGGTCGATCGCCATAAAGATAAAAGCGGTCGTGCCATTTATCTAGATATTTCAAGCAATGCTGGGCTAACCCTTCCACCCCCAGTTGCTGCCAGTCGGCCTCATCTTTGGGCGTATAAGCAGCTTGGGCAATAGCCAATAGCAGCTTTAAAACGGCAATTTTTTGCACTGGATTGCCGCCCAAAGCGCGGTAATGCGATTGGCTAAAGATTTGCCGCAGACTCACTCGCCCTTCATCGGCCACCGGTATCCAGGCTTCATCAATCAGGTTGTAACGGTTAGGCATAGGCTTACTCCCGCTTGGGTTTTGGGCTTAAGTAGCCCTGGTGTGTGTGGTAATAAAGTTGTCGCTTGTCATGCACTGTTTGGCCATACACGCCTTTTAACTGTCCTGTTTCATCGACCAATGCAATGCGCAGCAGGCTTTCGTCTTCGGGCCAAGTCGGGTCGCCCAAATAAAAGCAGTTGCCAAAGCCGAGTTTCTGCAAGCGATCGCGTGAGGGGGCTTGCGGGGCCAGATGCGGGCGCACCAGCACCATGTGCTCGGTCAGTTGTGCTGTCAGGGTTTTCCACGCTGCTTTACTAAGCTTATGGCGCTGGGCAGGCAGGCTAAGGGTTTGGCCATCCAGCAAGGTGAGCTGGGTCGCATTACTGGCTTCGTCATAGCGCAGGGATTTGAGCAGCAGCACCTCGTGGCTGTCGGTCTCGCTGTAGCGGGTCTGCGCCTTGCTCTCTGGCAGAGTTTTACCGTCTTGTGCAAGACCGATGCGGGCAAGCTGACGCAGGGCTTTACGCCCTAGGCGACGGTTGGGGCCGTTCGTGCCTTCATCCAATTCATGCAACCAACGTGTCATGGTGTCCTGCTCTGCACGGTCAGCGTAAGTGGCCTCAATCAGAGGACGAATGCCATCTGGTAATTTGAGGCTGCTGATGTTTTGCCAGACTTCCAAGCTGCGGCACAGCACATAGGGCGCATAGACAAAGGCGCTGGCACCAAAGCCGTTGCTGGCAGATGTAGGCGAGTCAATGGCGTTGGCCAAGTTTGGCGCCAGCAGCCAGGCCTCGCACACAGCATCCGCTGCACGCGGTGCATCCGCATGACGCCACAGGCGGCCCAGTCGCTGCAAAAGCATGTCCGTCGGTGCAAAGCGGCTGACGAGAAAATCGGCATCAATATCGAGTGATTGCTCCAGTACTTGCGTGCCCACCAGGATGCGGCCTTGCGCTGTTCGTTGTGTCCAGCCCTCTTTGCCAAAGGCGGCCACCCATTGCGCTTCAATCCGACTGCGATCCACAGCGGTAAAGCGCGAGTGCAGCAGACCACAGGCCACACCCAACTCATGGGCACGAGCGGCCAAGTCAAGATAACGCTCTTGTGCTTCGCTCACGGTGTTTTCCAGCCAGAGAATTTGTTGGCCTTGGGCGGCGCGGTCAAGCGCTTCCTGAATGGCAGCTTTTTCATCGCGTTGTAGCTGTACTTGAACTTCTAGGACTGGTGGCGGCACTACGGCCAGCTCTTGCGCTGCCTGCCCCTGCGGCACGGCGGTAATCAGCGGATAGGCCTTGCTGTGCAAAGGGCCAGATTGCAGCAATTCGCTACGGCGTTGTTGACTCAATGTGGCGCTGAGCACAATCACGGTGCACTGCAGGCTGCGCAGCAACTTGATGAGAGCATCCAGTAGGGTGCCGGTGTAGGCATCGTAGGTATGGACTTCGTCCAGAATCACGACTTTGCCTGCCAAGCCAAAGGCGCGCACAAAGCCGTGTTTGACATTCATCGCCGCCATGAGCGCCTGATCCAGCGTGCCCACGGCGAAGGGAGCGAGCAAACCGCGTTTGGCCTGGTTAAACCACGCTCCACCCGGGCGGCCTTCTTCACCCATTTCACTCTCTTGCAGCCAGGCTTTGCCATGCAGCAGCAGGGCGCTGCGGTGTGGGCAATCTGAAGTCAGAATACATTGCAAAAACTGGTTAAAGCGTTCGTGGACTTTGTTGGAAGTCAGTTGCGTAGGCAGCGCAAAATACACCCCGCTGGCCTGTCCTGTTTGCAACATCTGGTAGGCAGCAAAAAGTGCCGCCTCTGTTTTACCCAGACCCATGGGTGCCTCCAGCACATAGATGCCTGGCGCAGTGGCGGCGTGAATAAATTGCTCTTGTGCAGGGCGTGGCACAAAGCCAAAAACCTGTTCAAAACTCAAACCGCTTTGGTAGCTGGCAGGCACAAAGCCCGATTCATGCACGGCCTGAGTGATTTTGCTCTGCCAAGGTTCATCCGGATTTTCAAAGTGGCGGCCTGAACCTATCCAGTCGGCTACGCTGGTTAAGCCCGCTACCAAACGCGCTTGGGCATCATCTTTAATTTGCGGCCAGTCCATGTCCAAGCGGCGCTTGAGCTCATCCACCAAGGCAACCCGCTCTTGCTGCCAAGCCACGCCACCAAAGGGCTCGGCTAAAGCAATTTTGCCGCCTAACTGAGGCGAAAAGCCGTGGTGCTGGCCCAAAATCTCAGGCACAAATTCAGGAGCATTCAAAGCTTTGGCTGTAGCCAGGCTCACACCGGCATGGCCACCCCAGAGCTTTTCCTGGCTAGGCTCGACATCAGGAAGTTTCTGGTACGCATCCACACCCGCCGTACAGGCGCAGCGCAGTTTTTCATAAAAGGTCGGGCTGACTTTGCCGATATCGTGACAGGCCGCAATCAGCGCCGCATGCTGTGGAAACAATAAAGCCCGCAATTGTGGCGGATAGTTTTCCATTAGCGCATTTGCCGTCTCACCCACTATCTGGCAATGCTCGACGACACTACGTCCAGGCACGCTTGCGCCTGTTTTGTCGACAAAGGTTTTAGCTGGGCAACATGCAAAACTGATTGTCTGTAGTTTTGAAGCCTGCTGTGATGTTTTGAAGTGGTTCGATCTACTTTTTATTGACAAAGCATGCCCTCATGAATTGATTGACATTTTCAGCATAAAACACTATTTGATAAAGCAATACTTCAATCACGCTAGCAAGAAGAAATATGCATAGCATCCGTGATATACGGCCTTCAATTTTTGTCACAACAACAAATTGATAGGCTGCATTTTGGAAATGTTTTTATTTCTTAGCGTGAAACAACGAAAACGGAGTCGGGTTGAAGCTACGAGCGTAGCGAGCAAACTAGTAGCCGCCCCTTGAGGGGCGGATGGGTGGGGTGGGTGTCTAGGGTAACGTTTGTTTCATCTTCTGTGGGTGGAGACGGCTACCATGTACGTTAGATGCATTCGCCAGATATCAAAATAAAAGCTTTTCGCCTTCATCCCCCCCCTCTGCAATCGCCTTCAAATTCCTCCTTGCCCGTATAAACAAGTCTCCCGGCAGCATGTGCTCTCCGATGAAGTAATCGATGGATTCCATGAAATTCTTGTCACTTAACATGGCTGCCAGGATTTTGTGAGGCGGGAAATCCCACCAGGCATTCAGCTCACGTAGTACCCCCATCTTGTGTAACTCGTTTACAAACTCGTAAGGGATTGCCTCGAACCCTTCTTTGTCTATTTCTTCCTTGAAAAAGACATAGACGATATTTACCAGTTGGAAGTGATGTAACTCCTTCCTCTGCTTAGACTCAAGGCCTTTGAATGTTCGACCGGCTGTGAAATCCAGTCCATTGCGAAACTTATCCAGGCTGATGACGTTCGCTGGCAATCCCATTTTTATCGTTCCTTTATCGTTTCTATGGGGGGCGTTGATTATTTACTCTCAAACTGCGCCTTGCCCTGCTGCGATTTCCGTCGCAGGTAAGCTGGGGCTTGGGCTTCAAAAGCCAGACTCAGCATTTCGTCTTTCCCCGAAACACGTGAAGACATCTTTCGGCTGGAATATTTTGCCTCTTTGAGGAAGCGTGCACTGTCTCTGTCTCGGGCAATTTCCTCGATGCCTGCGAGTATCTCCATCACCCAAGGGTGTGTTGCAAAGCGTGCCTGTCCTTCGGCAATCATGCGCTGGATGGTTTGCCAATCACCGCATTCGGCAGCGATACGCGCTTGATCGAGGAATCGGCTTGCTTCAAGCTCTGCCAGACGTGTGGCGACCAATTCATCAGAGATCAAGGCATCCCAAATTTGCGTTGAAACCGTATCGAGTTTGAGTGTGACATTTTCCATATCGATCGGTAATCCTTCCAGCGTGCTCGCGGTCATGGAGGCCTGTAGAAGGATGTTGGCAGAACCCTGCGCCAGATTTGATGGGATTTCCAGTTCGGCAACCACCCAGGCTTCTGCACCCAGCGGAATATCAGGTAACTGTACTACCGTGATGCCATTTTGCTGTTCCATAAGGTAATCGTTCAGCAGATTGAGCCGGATGCCTTCGGGCACATTGAGCGACAAGCGGACATGACGGGCATACAGGTTTGAGATGAACTCGAATTCTTCGGCAAAAGGCTCGAAGAGGTCGGCTGCTGTTTCGCCATAGTAGTGATTGCCACGGCCTTGACGTCCCATTTCAATCATCAAATCTTCATTGAAGTTTCGTCCCAGACCGTAAGTCGAGGTCGTCACGCCCTTCTTGGCAGCTTCAGCGCATAAGGTGGCAATTTCTTCGGTATCGATGGTTTCACCTACATTAGCATTGCCATCAGAGAGCAGGATGACGCGCGCCATAGCGGCTTGAGTGGCATCCTCCAGAATTTCTTTCATACCGGCCTGCCAGCCTCCATGCAGATTGGTGGAGCCACCCGAATGGATATGCGCCAAAGCCACATGCAGCATTTTGCGGTCGCCTATCGGTTTGGCGGGAGCCAGAGTTTTGACGTTGTCGTCGAATACCACCAACGATGCGACATCCGTAGGTGCGAGGTGATCGATGATGTGACGGGCACAGCGGACAGCTTCACGCAAAGGCTCACCGGACATCGATCCGGAGCGATCAATCACCAGTGATAGATGATAAGGTTTGCGCTCTTTGCTGGGTGTGTCTGTGGTATCGGGTGCCTGAACTCGAATCAACACGGGCAGCTTTTGCGCCATGCCCATGATGAGGGCGGGTTTAAGCGGAGTCATCAGAATTTGGGGAGTTGCTGTTGTATTCGTTGCCATATCGTTCTTCGTTGCCATGTCGTTCTCCTTTTTGTCCGAGCGAAATGCCGAACATGGGAACAAAGATACAGGGCGTGTGGCTCATAGAATGAGCCTGTAAAATTATTTTTCTGATGATTTACCCAGCAATCAAGAACAATCAAAAATCATGTCGTCCTTCTGTGTCCAGTGAAACATCGTTGCAGAATCATGACATGATGTCGTTCTTCGGGCTCATGAATCAAGCCCGTCTTTTTGCGCAACTTTCGGAGGCCGGTATGAGCGGAATGGAGCGTATTTACCAGATTGATCAGATTCTCGCCGGACGGGAATATGTGCCACGCCATGAGCTGCAAGAGCGACTGGGGGTCTCCTGGGCGACCTTGAAGCGAGACCTCGCTTATTTGAAGGATCGTCTCAATGCGCCGATCATCCACGATCGGAGTCTCGGGGGTTATCGGTTTGCGACTGAAAAGCCGCAGATCGGCCCGCAATATGAGCTTCCCGGTCTCTGGTTTTCTGCCGAGGAAATCCATGCACTGCTCACCATGCAGCATCTGCTTTCCAATCTCGATACGGGGGGATTGCTTGGTGCGCAAATCAAGCCCTTGCTTGCCCGACTATCGGGTCTCCTGAATGCGGCAGACAATCCTGTTGAAGAAGTGCAACGTCGCATCCGTATTCAGACTGTTGGTGCAAGGCAGTTTCATCTCGATCACTTTCAGGCGGTGGGCTCCGCACTGTTGCGGCGCAAGCGGCTCATGATTCGTTATCACGCCCGAGGTAGCGATGAGGAAACCGAACGTGAGGTCTCTCCACAACGACTGGTTCATTATCGGGATAACTGGTATCTCGATGCCTGGTGCCATCTTCGTGATGGACTGCGGGCTTTTTCGGTGGATGCCATTCAATACGCTGAGATTCTCGATAAACGCTCCAAGGATGTCTCTGAAAAACGCTTGAACGATGTCTTGGGCTCAGGGTACGGAATTTTCTCGGGTGACAATGTCTCATGGGCAACCTTGCGATTCACACCAGAGCGATCGCGTTGGGTTTCATTCGAGCGTTGGCATCCCAAACAGCAGGAAAAAATCAACAAAGATGGCTCGTATGAACTCAAGATTCCCTACACCGATGATAGAGAACTCATCATGGATATCCTCAAGTATGGTGGGGATTGTCAGGTCATTGCACCCAAGACGTTGCGCCAACGTGTGAAGTCAGAGCTTGAGCGAGGCTTGTCGCAATATGACTAAGTGCTTAAGTGCTTAAGTGGTTAAGCGTTTGAACAAATCAAAATTTCACGGTCTCAATTTTGAAGGATGGAACATCAATTTCGGCGGGCTCATTCAGTGAGCCTTTGATGCCGTAACATGTTATTCGTCATCAACACCGACAAGAAGACGCATCATGTTACCCATGACTCACCATGCTCAAACCCGCCTTCAGCAACGCGGCATCCCGTCTTTTGTTGTTGAGCAACTGCTCGACTTTGGCCGCCAAGCCCATGACCATCAAGGAGGAACAATCGTCTTTTTCGATCAGAAAGCCCGAAACAAGCTCCGTCGGGAGATTAGCAAAGACTCTTTCAAACAGATCGAGTCTCATCTGAGTACCTATGCCGTGTTGGGCTCGAATGGCGTCATCGTCACCGTGGGTCACAGAACGCAGCGTATCAATCGGCATTGAATCGTGCTGGGCAATCATGCGACAGATGATGCGTGAGGGCATCCAAAAACCATTCTATCCCTGTGTTAGCATCGTTTTCACCAAAATCACTGTTCCACCTCGATCCTGGAGTGCGCCATGAATACGAATACCGATGTGTTGGTGGAAGTCCTGACACGTCAGAAGGCCGCTTATGCTACGCATCCAGAACCCGATTACGCTTCGCGTTGCGCTGATCTTGAAACGCTGGCACGTTTGCTCAAGGAGAACAAAGCAGCACTCATCGATGCCATTCATCGCGACTACGGCAACCGCTCCACTTTCGAGACGCTGTTTGCCGAGTATTTCGTTGCGCTCGATGACATAAAGCACACGCGAAAACGCTTGCGCCAGTGGATGAGGCCTCAAAAGCGGCATACCGATTTTCTGACGTATCCTGGGGGATGTAATCGGGTGATTCCTCAACCTTTGGGCGTGGTGGGCGTCATCGTTCCGTGGAACTTTCCGTTATTGCTAACTTTCGCGCCACTGGCTGCCATTTTTGCAGCGGGGAATCGTGCGATGGTCAAAATGTCGGAAAACTCTACTCATCTGGCACGTCTATTGATAGAACTTAGTCCAAAGTATTTTTCGACTGAAAAACTCGTGTTTTTCGATGACGATGGAGAAGGAGCGCGTGGGCCGGCTTTTTCCGCTTTGCCTTTCGATCATCTGTTGTTTACAGGATCGAGCAATACGGGTCGCGCTGTCATGAGTAATGCCGCGCGAAATCTCACGCCTGTAACGCTGGAGCTGGGCGGAAAGTCCCCGGCCATCGTTGCGCCGGATTTCCCGATCAAAACGGCTGCCGAGCGTATTTTGTGGGTCAAGATGCTCAATGCAGGGCAAATCTGCACGAATGTCGATTATCTTTTTCTGCCCGATGAGGGTGTCGAGCCTTTCATCGAGCACGCACGCACTCTTGTTGCTCGACGTTATCCCGATCTCAATGCACCGGATTACACCTCCATCATCGATGATCGCGCTTATCAACGGCTGGAAATGACGCTAGAAGATGCGCGCAGCAAAGGGGCGCGTCTCATCGAATTGGCACCCGGTCAGCAAGTCAACAAAGCCTTGCGCAAATTCCCACCGTACCTTGTGCTCGATGTGACGGATGACATGCTGATCATGCAACGCGAAATTTTTGGCCCTCTGTTGCCCATCAAAACGTACAAAGACAAACAGGACGTGGCCGATTACGTAAACCGGCATGATCGACCACTAGCACTCTACCCATTCACGAATGACAAACGCCTGCAAGCCTGGTACATCACGCACATCATGTCAGGCGGCGTGACGGTCAATGACACCTTGCTGCATGTGGGACAACATGATCTGCCCTTTGGGGGCGTAGGTGCGAGCGGCATGGGGCATTATCATGGGCGTGAAGGTTTCATGACTTTTTCCAAGCTGCGTCCTGTGTTTTATCAAGGCCCCGTTTCCGCCGTCCAGATGCTTTTTCAGCCCCCCTACAGCGTATGGGCGCATCGCCTGCTTGAATTGCTCATCCGCATCAAGGCTTAATGTGCAAGCATACAAACCGCGGCTCTTCCACAAGGAAGTGGAGTGGTGTTTCATGTTAAACACGTTTGAGCCTAGAAACGGTCGTTGACCGGTAGAATCGATGCTTTGCGTAATATTGCTAACATCGTTTAATACCGCCTGACCCGACATGACTCTTCCGGAATCTAATAAAGCGACCCATTTCATCCGCAACCTGATTGAAGCCGATCTTGCCGCCAGCAAGTTTGCTTCACGGCGCTGGGCGGGGCAGCCCGGGCCTGCTCGCCTGCAATCGGAAGGTGCGCCTGAGTCGGGTATTGCAGCAATACGCACACGCTTTCCGCCGGAACCCAATGGCTATCTGCACTTTGGCCACGCCAAAAGCATCTTGCTGAATTTTGGTCTGGCGCAGGACTTTGGCGGTGTTTGTCATTTGCGTTTTGATGACACCAACCCGGAGAAAGAAGATCAGGAATATGTCGATTCCATCATCGATGCCGTTCGTTGGCTGGGTTGTGACTGGGGAAACAATCTGTATCACGCCTCAAATTATTTCGGCTGGATGTATGAATTTGCCGAAGCCTTGATTACCGCCGGACACGCGTATGTGGATAGCCAGTCGGCCGAGGAAATGCGCCAGAATCGGGGGACATTGACCGAGCCGGGCAAAGACAGCCCTTACCGGAATCGTGGCATCGAGGAAAATCTCGATCTGTTTCGTCGCATGAAAGCGGGTGAATTTCCCGATGGCGCGCATATTCTCCGTGCCAAGATCGACATGGCTGCGCCCAACATCAATCTGCGCGATCCGGCGATCTACCGCATTCGTCATGCCACGCACCACAATACCGGCGACACTTGGTGCGTTTATCCGATGTATGCCTTTGCCCATCCGATCGAAGATGCGCTGGAAAACATCACCCATTCCATCTGTACGCTGGAATTCGAGGATCAACGCCCTTTCTATGAATGGCTGCTGGAGCGACTGGCCGATCTGGGCTTGCTCGCACGCCCCTTGCCGCAGCAGATTGAATTTTCGCGTCTCAATCTGACTTACGTCGTCCTCTCCAAACGCAAGCTCATTCAGCTTGTCGAAGAAAATCACGTCGCTGGCTGGGACGACCCACGAATGCCCACGCTCGTGGGTGCGCGTCGTCGAGGCTATACGGCACAAGGCTTCCAGACATTTTCAGAGCGCATTGGTGTGTCGAAATCCGATTCATGGATCGACATGAGCGTGCTGGAAGACTGTATGCGCGAGGATCTCAATGAGCGCGCTGAACGTCGTATCGCCGTGCTCGACCCACTGAAACTCATCATCGACAATTATCCGGCCGATGCCGAAGAAACCTGTCTGGCGCCCAATCATCCGCTCAAGCCGGAATTGGGCAAGCGTGAAATTCCTTTCTCGCACGAACTGTGGATTGAGCGAGAAGATTTCATGGAAACGCCCATCAAGGGTTATCACCGGCTGTACCCCGGCAATATGGCGCGTCTGCGCTATGGTTTCGTCATCAAATGTATTGGCTGCGACAAGGATGCTCAGGGGCACGTCACGGCGGTTCATGCCGAACTGCAACCCGACTCAAAATCCGGCACGCCCGGCGCAGATAATTACAAGGTCAAGGGCAACTTGCATTGGATCAGCGTCCGTCATGCCTATCAGACGGAAGTGCGTTTGTATGATCGATTATTTGCTGCCGCACATCCTGGCGCACGGCGCGAGGGAGACGACAGCAATGCACAAGTGGAACGCAACTATCTCGATGACATCAATCCTGATAGCAAGAAAACGATTACCGCTTATCTGGAACCCAGTCTGAAACAGGCACATGCCGAAGAAAGTTTCCAGTTTGAACGTCACGGGTATTTCGTTGCCGATCGTGTGGATAGCCGTACCAACGCACCGGTGTTCAACCGAACGGTGACCCTCAAGGACTCTTGGGGCAAGGCCGCAAGCTGAGAGTGCCAGCAGGACATGGCGAACACACCGAGCACCCTGCCTCCATTGGCGCCACTGCAAGGCATTGACAGGCCGCTGACCAGCTCCGAGTACTATCACGCGTGCATCGGTCATCATCCGGAGACCATATTCAAGCCGCGCGATGTCGTGGCGGTCCTGGAGGGTGAGCTAGCACCAGATGCCAATATCGATTGGCAATCCGCCATCGACAAGGTTGTTGCGGTCAATCCGGGATGTCGCCTGCGTCTATCTGGCAAGCGACAGCACACCCGATGGAGCAGCGATGGTCACCCGCCCACCTTGCGATTCGAGCCCGACTGCACCTGGGATGGTCGCTCCAGCATCGGTGACGATTTCATTTTTGCAAACCCTCTTTCTCTTGAGGAGGGGCGTACCTGTGAGCTCATCATCGCAGGTCGCGAAAACATCAAGGTCATCTTCCGCGTGGCTCATGCCGTCATGGATGGCATGGGAGTCGTGCATTTTCTGCTGGAATTGTTCAGAGCGATCCGGGGGGAACCCTTGCTGGGCTCGAATGCGACCTACACGGATATCGAGTTGATGAACAAGATTCCCTCGCGACCGCTGCCATTCAAGCTCATCAAGCCGCTGGCCTTGACTGGGGCTCCGCAAGGCAATGAACGCGGCGGTCTTTGGCGGCGTGTCACCCTGTCAGGACCTCAACCGCATCTGGTTCCCCGCGTGACACAAATCATTGCTGAATATGCGCGTCGCCATAGTGTTGCCTCCGATGGAGCGGCAGATCAAAAGAGCGGGACTTCGAGCACGGTGCGCATTGCATTGCCCGTGAGCCTCAAGCGACATGCCCCCGAGCTTCTGGCAACCACCAATTTCACCAGCATGTTGTATCTGGACATCGCACCCGATGCCAAGGCAGATGCAAACAGTATCAAGCAGCAGCTCGACGACGCATTGGAACGCAATGTCGAAGCCAATTATCCGGGCTTTCTCAAGGTCATTCGCTATCTGCCCTTTTCATGGGTCGATCGCGTTGTTTCACCGACCCGAAAAAACTATACGCATCCCTATCTGGCTGAAACAGCGGTGCTGTCCGTCATGGGACCTTTCAAGCGCAGCATGTTCAGCGGCGGGGGCTTTCGCGCCTCAACGCTTTACGGCCTGCCCCAGAAAGAAAATGCGTTTATTGTGATTGTCGGATTCCAGGGACGCTTCGAACTCCTGGTCGGCATGTATCACCTTTTCGCCAATGAGGGGCGGCTGGATGCCTTCATTGAAGAGCTGCAACAGCGTCTTGCGCCTCATAGCGCAGATCATCCTCACAGCCATCCCGACTGAAATCAGGCACAGACACTGTTGTCACGCAGTGTCTGTGCAGGTAAAACTCAGATCACGCGATCGGCGCGCAGTTTGTCGAGCAGTTGGCGTGCGACTTCGGCCGGCGAGCCGGTAAGGAATTCGCAGTTGCCTTGCACCTCAGGCACAAACTGGCGGGTGAGGATGACCTTGGGCTGGAGCTCGTCAGCGGCCAGCCCCAGTGAGGCAATGCTGATTTCCGTAGGCGACATCTTGCGTGCGGCCATTTTGGATTTCGCGCTGGGGAAGCGCGGTGTGCCCAGTTCATTGCTGACGGTGACCACGGCAGGCAGCGCGCCTTCGACGATTTCGTCGCCATCGGGGGTGGCGCGTGTGACTTTCAGGGTGGCGCCGTTGAGCGCGACATCGCGCGCCAGCGGGGCGATGGGCAGGGCGAGTTTTTCGCCAATGAGGATGGGCACTACGCCCTGGTCGTCGTCGGAAGCCTGGCGGCCGCAAATGACCAGATCAGCACCACCGCTGCTCTTGATGTAGGCGGCGAGGATGTTGGCGATTACCTGACCATCCAGTGCAGCACCGGCGGGATCGATCGAGACGATTTCATCCGCGCCCAGTGCGGCGCAGTGTTTGAGCAGGTCTTTCAGGTCACCACCGATGGAAACGGCAGTGATCTTGCAGTCCAGTCCGGCATCACGCAGACGGAGCGCGGCTTCCATAGCTTGCTCATCGAAGCCGTTGATGAGACGCGGCACAGCGGCCGCATCAGGGGTTTTGCCATCGGCAGCCATTTTCAGCTTGCCAGCCAGCGCGTAGTTGTTGACCGCGCTCGGATCGAGCACTTCCTTGACGCAAACCACGATACGCATGTTGTCACTCCAGACCCGTTCAGGGTCAAAAATCGGTTATTGGGTTGTTGATAAGACTACTCGCCGACGTGGTAAAGGCAGTCGGCATCGCACCAGACGGCTTCATGCAGATAGCCTTCGGGCTTTTTGGTGAGTTCGCCCAGTAGCACCCAGCGCCAGGCGTATTTGCCGTAGTCGCGGTAATGCCCGGTGAGCGTTCCGGCGAAATCCTGTCGCCCGGCAAAGTTGGTGCCGGGGATGGGTGCGCCGCCGTCGCATTCGACACGCCGGCCTTGTATTTCGGGCGCGAAACCGCTCACGAAATCAAGCTCCGGCTGTGTTCCATCGTTAGCGACGGCGGGGGTTTCGGTCATTTCAGGCACTGGCGAAACGGTCGAACACGTCGAGGGCTTCTTCGACGATGTCGGAAAGAATCTGGCGTGCCGGCTTCATTTCCTTGACGTAGTGGATGCCCTGGCCTGCGGCTTCGGTCATCAGATCCTTGCGCTGATAGTCGAGCGAACCTTGAATGTAGTTCGACGACAGCATCATCTGCAGTGGCGGCTTGAGCGGCTCGGGTGCGCCCGGAGCCAGCCATTCGTCGTGCCACGGACAGCGCGTGGTACGCATGGTGTAGCCGGAGATGCAGTTGGAATACATGGTGTCGTCGGTTTCGGCTTCGATTAGACGCTCTTTCAGCGGCAGATTGACATCGGATTCACGCGAGGCCAGCCACAGCGAGCCAGTCCATACACCGGCCGCACCGAGTGCCAGCGCGGCGGCGAGGTGACGACCCGTGGTCACGCCACCAGCGGCAAGGACGGGGATCCCGGCGGCGCGTGCGGCATCAACCACTTGCGGTACGATGGAGAAGGTGCCGATGTTGCCGGTGTGACCGGCGGCGTCGTAGCCTTGGGCGATGATGACATCGGTACCGGCTTCGATTTGCTTCTTCGCCTGACGCGGCTTGCCGACCAGACCCCAGACCTGCATGTCCAGTTCATGGGCACGCTTGAGGATGAAAGCGGGTGACCCGAGACCGGAAGCAAACACCGGGACGCGCTCGTCAAAAATCACTTCGAGCTGTGCCAGTGCGCGTTTTTGATCGAGACCGCCCCACTGATGCAGGTTGGGTGCAACCTTGGGATCGGGCACGTTGTACTTTTGCTTGATGTGCTGTTCGAAATCGCGGTGCGACTGCGGAATCAT
>CAYTHB010000051.1:0-19385 GCA_964437515.1 uncultured Sterolibacterium sp. | reverse complement strand
CAGCGGACATTTTAGCTTTGCAGAGAAGAGGACATTTCAGCTTTGGATTGACACAAGGCCAGATTTTTCTTGCCTGAAAAGGGGCGTTTGCAGTACAATTTCAAGGTTTGATTGCAGCGGGGTAGGCTTAGGCCTGCCCCGCTTTGCACATCAAGTGCCGAGAAGCCCAAAACCACCCGCCGCATAGCCAGGAGCCCGATCGTGAGCCAGTTTCCGCCCGCCATACTTGCATTAGCCGACGGGACGGTATTTCGCGGGCGCAGTATTGGCGCCTTGGGAAATACCGTGGGCGAGGTCGTGTTCAACACGGCGATGACGGGCTATCAGGAAATTCTCACCGACCCTTCTTACTCGCGCCAGATTGTCACCCTGACCTATCCGCATATCGGTAACGTGGGCATCAACAGCGAAGATGCCGAAGGCGGTGTCAATCATCAGGTGTATGCCGCAGGTCTGGTCATCCGCGATCTGCCGCTGTGCGTCTCGAACTGGCGGCATGAGCAGTCACTCGATGCCTATTTGCAAGCACAAAACATCGTGGCGATAGCGGATATTGATACCCGTAAGCTGACGCGCATCCTGCGTGAAAAAGGTGCGCAGTCGGGCTGCTTGATGGCGGGCAATGTGGATGAGACTGAGGCGATTGCCAAGGCGCGCGCCTTCCCCGGTCTGGCAGGTATGGATCTGGCCAAAGTGGTGAGTACCACGACGGCCTATCCGTGGTCTGAGGGTGAATGGGTGCTGGGCAAGGGCTATGTGAATCAGGACCAGCCAAAATTTCATGTGGTAGCTTACGATTTTGGTACCAAGCGCAATATCCTGCGGATGCTCACCAGTCGGGGCTGCCGCCTGACGGTGGTTCCCGCGCAGACGCCGGCATCGGAAGTGCTGGCGTTGAATCCGGATGGTGTTTTCCTGTCGAATGGCCCGGGTGACCCAGAGCCTTGTGATTACGCGATTGCTGCCATTCGTGAGTTTCTGGCGCGTGGTATTCCGATCTTCGGTATCTGTCTGGGGCATCAACTGCTTGCACTGGCTTCGGGTGCCAAGACGATCAAGATGAAGTTTGGTCATCACGGCGCCAACCATCCGGTCAAGGATGTCGAGAGCGGTCAGGTGTTGATTACCAGCCAGAATCACGGCTTTGCTGCAGATGGTGCCACATTGCCGGCGAACCTGCGTGTGACACATGTGTCGTTGTTTGACGGCAGCTTGCAAGGCATTGCGCGCACCGATGTGCCTGCCTTTAGTTTCCAGGGGCATCCGGAGGCCAGTCCGGGGCCGAATGATGTGGCGTATCTGTTCGATCGTTTCATCAACCTGATGGAAAAGCACGGTACTGAAACGCGGCGCTAAGGACGGTAGCAGACGGTTTTTTTCTCTTTCTCCCTTTCTTTGCGCGCTTCACCTTTCTCTCCGGCCTCAAGAACATGCCAAAACGTACAGACATCAAGAGCATCCTCATCATCGGTGCGGGTCCGATCATCATCGGTCAGGCCTGCGAGTTTGACTATTCCGGCGCGCAAGCCTGTAAGGCACTGCGCGACGAGGGTTACAAGGTCATTCTGGTGAATTCCAATCCGGCGACGATCATGACCGATCCGGGGTTGGCGGATGTCACCTACATCGAGCCGATTACCTGGCAGGTGGTTGAGCACATCATCGCCAAGGAACGCCCCGACGCGCTGCTGCCAACCATGGGTGGGCAGACTGCGCTCAACTGCGCGCTCGATCTGGCGCGTCATGGCGTGCTGGAAAAATATGGCGTGGAAATGATCGGTGCTTCGCGCGAAGCCATCGACATGGCGGAAGATCGCGAAAAATTCAAGCAGGCGATGACGCGCATCGGTCTGGGTTCGGCGCGTTCGGGCGTGGCGCACTCGATGGAAGAGGCGTTTCAGGTGCAGGCGATGATCGGTTATCCGACCATCATCCGCCCATCCTTTACCATGGGTGGCAGCGGCGGCGGGATTGCCTACAATCAGGAAGAGTTTGTCGATATCTGCAAGCGCGGCCTGGAAGCCTCGCCGACCAACGAGTTGCTGATTGAAGAGTCGCTGCTCGGTTGGAAAGAGTTTGAGATGGAAGTGGTGCGCGACCATCAGGACAACTGCATCATCATCTGCTCGATCGAGAACCTCGATCCGATGGGCGTGCATACCGGCGATTCGATCACTGTCGCCCCAGCGCAGACGCTGACCGACAAGGAATATCAGATCATGCGTAACGCCAGTATCGCGGTGCTGCGTGAGATCGGTGTGGATACGGGCGGCTCCAATGTGCAGTTCGCCATCAATCCGGATGACGGACGGATGATCGTGATTGAAATGAATCCGCGTGTGTCGCGTTCTTCGGCACTGGCTTCCAAGGCCACCGGTTTCCCGATTGCCAAGATCGCCGCCAAACTGGCGGTGGGCTTCACGCTCGCTGAATTGAAGAACGACATTACCGGCGGAGCGACACCGGCTTCGTTCGAGCCGTCGATTGATTACGTCGTCACCAAAATTCCGCGCTTTGCTTTCGAGAAATTCCCCACCGCCGATGATCGCTTGACCACACAAATGAAGTCGGTCGGTGAAGTCATGGCAATCGGCCGCACCTTTCAGGAGTCCTTCCAGAAAGCCCTGCGCGGTTTGGAAGTCAGCGTGTATGGGTTGGATGAAATCGAGGCAGAACGCGAGGACATCGAACACGAATTGGCTGATCCGGGGCCGCAGCGCATCTGGTATGTCGGCCAGGCGTTCCGTAGCGGCATGAGTCTGGATGAGGTTTTCCAGTTGACCAAGATCGATCCGTGGTTTCTGGTGCAGATCGAGGACATCATCCGCATCGAGCAGTCGCTGAATGGCCAGTCGCTCGCCGCGCTGGACGCGAACGCCGTGCGCGCCCTAAAGCGCAAGGGCTTTTCCGATCGTCGTCTCGCCAAACTGCTGGAGGGCAGCGAAACCGCGGTGCGTCAGCATCGTCAGGGCTTGGGCGTGCGGCCGGTGTATAAGCGGGTGGATACCTGTGCCGCCGAGTTCTCAACCGCGACGGCCTACATGTATTCGACTTACGAAGAGGAATGCGAGGCGCAGCCTTCCGCACGCAAGAAAATCATGGTGCTCGGCGGTGGCCCCAACCGCATTGGTCAGGGCATCGAGTTCGACTATTGCTGCGTGCATGCCGCGCTGGCGATGCGTGAGGATGGTTACGAAACCATCATGGTCAATTGCAACCCGGAAACCGTGTCGACCGACTACGACACCTCCGATCGCCTGTATTTCGAGCCGGTGACGCTGGAAGATGTGCTGGAAATCGTTCATGTCGAACAGCCAGCCGGCGTAATCGTCCAGTTTGGCGGGCAGACCCCACTCAAGCGTGCGCGTGAGTTGGAGGCCAATGGCGTGCCGATCATCGGCACCACGCCGGACATGATCGATGCTGCCGAAGATCGCGAGCGTTTCCAGAAACTGTTGCAGGATCTGGGGCTCAAGCAGCCACCCAACCGCACGGCACGCACGCCCGAAGATGCGCTGGTGCTGGCGGCGGAGATCGGCTATCCGCTGGTGGTGCGCCCGAGTTATGTGCTGGGCGGACGTGCCATGGAAATCGTTCATGAACAGAAGGATCTCGAACGTTATATGCGTGAGGCGGTGAAGGTTTCCTTCGACTCGCCGGTGCTGCTCGACCGCTTCCTCAACGATGCCACCGAAGTGGATGTGGATGCGCTGTCGGATGGCAAGGAAGTCATCATCGGCGGCATCATGGAACACATCGAGCAGGCGGGGGTGCACTCAGGGGATTCTGCTTGTTCGCTGCCGCCGTATTCCTTGTCGGTGGAAATTCAGGACGAGCTGCGTCGGCAGACGGCGATGATGGCGCGTGGGCTGAATGTGGTGGGGCTGATGAATGTGCAGTTCGCCATACAGGGGCAGGGCAAAGATGCGGTGGTGTATGTACTGGAAGTGAATCCGCGTGCCTCGCGTACCGTGCCGTTTGTCTCCAAGGCGACCAGCCTGCCGTTGGCGAAAATTGCCGCGCGCTGCATGGCGGGTCGTAGTCTCGCCGATCAAGGCGTGACCGGTGAGGTGATTCCTCCTTACTATTCGGTCAAGGAAGCGGTGTTCCCGTTTGCCAAGTTCCCTGGCGTGGATACCATCCTCGGTCCGGAAATGAAATCCACGGGTGAAGTGATGGGCGTGGGGCGCAGCTTTGGTGAGGCTTTCGTCAAGAGCCAGCTCGCGGCGGGTACCAAGCTGCCTGCGGGCGGGCGTGCCTTCGTCAGCGTCAAGCCTGCCGACCGGCAAAAGGCGGTCGAGGTGGCGCGTGAGTTGCATGAACTCGGCTTTACCCTGGTGGCGACGCGTGGTACGGGTGCGGTCATCAGCGAAGCCGGCATCCCGGTAAGCATCGTGCATAAGGTGGCGGAAGGTCGGCCGCATATTGTCGACATGATCAAGAACAACGAGATTAGCCTGATCGTCAATAGCGTGGAAGAAAAACGCAGCGCGATTGCCGATTCGCGCTCCATCCGCGTCAGCGCATTGGCAGCGCGGGTGACGGTGTTTACCACCATCGAAGGGGCGCGCGCGGCTTGTGCCGGCATGCGCCATTTGGCTGAACTTGAAACCTACGCGCTGCAGGGACTGCATGCCGAACTGAAGCAAATGAAACGAGCCTGATTCCATGAGCACTTCATTCCCCATCACCATTACCGGCGCGGAACTGCTGCGCGCCGAATTGCAGCGGCTGAAAACGGTGGATCGACCGAATGTGATTGCAGCGATTGCCGAAGCGCGTTCGCATGGCGATCTTTCGGAAAACGCCGAATACGACGCAGCCAAGGAACGTCAGGGCTTTATCGAAGGGCGCATCAAAGAGGTCGAAGGTAAGTTGGGCAATGCCCAGATCATCGACCCCAAACTGCTGGATGCTGACGGTCGTGTGGTGTTTGCCGCCACGGTGGAGCTGGAAGATCTTGAAGCAGGCAAAACGGTGATTTATCAGATCGTCGGTGATGACGAGGCCGATATCAAGGCGGGCAAGGTTTCGGTGAACTCACCCGTGGCACGCGCCTTGATTGGTAAATATGCTGGCGATGTGGCTGAAGTGAATACTCCGGGCGGCGTGCGCGAATACGAAATTATCGACGTGCGCTACGTTTGAACGCTTGCCTGCCTGACGGAGTGTGCTAGCAAAAACGCCTTTGTCATGACAACAAAGGCGTTCGCGTGAAACCCAATGGGATGGAACAGAACTGTTTAACGACTCAGCGCGTGCGCGGTGTACGAGTAGGACGGCGCGGTTTGCCTTTTTCCAGCGGCCGCGCTCGTGCAGCCTTGTCGGTCTTCGCGGCAGCGGCTTTTTTGGTCAGGCGCGGCGGATTGCGTCGCGGGCGTGGGGCGACTGTCGTTGCATCGGTTTCCAGCGCAGGTTTTTCGCGCCAGATCACCAGCAATTTGCCGATGTGTTGTACCGCTGCTGCGCCCAGTGTGTCGCAGATTTCTGCCAGCAAGGCATCGCGAGCTTCGCGGTCGGCCTCAAAGACGCGTATCTTGATGAGTTCGTGGGCTTTCAGGCAGCGTTCGATTTCATCGAGCACCGTGGGCGTAAGCCCTTTCTGGCTGATGCTGACGACCGGGTTGAGTCCGTGGGCGGCAGCGCGCAATTCGCTGCGCTGGGTGGGCGACAGTTCAAGCGCGCCGAGTGACTCGCGTTCGCTGGTTTCTGAAGGCGGGGTCGGAGTATTGGGTAGATTAGGTAGGTTCATCCCGCTATTTTAATTCACTCCTTCCATTTTCTCGTGAAAAAACATAAAACCAACAAGGCTTGGATGCATGAACATGTGAATGACCCTTACGTTCAGCGTGCCAAGGCTGAGGGCTGGCGTTCGCGTGCGGCATTCAAGCTGATGGAAATCGACGAAAAAGATCATTTGCTCAGACCGGGTATGGTGGTGGTCGATCTGGGGGCTGCGCCCGGCAGTTGGTCGCAGGTGGTGAGCAAGCGCATCCAGCCGGGAGGCTTGCTATTCGCGCTGGATATTCTGCCGATGGAAGCCTTGCCGGGCGTGGATTTCATCCAGGGGGATTTCCGCGAGGACGAGGTGTTGCAGCGCTTCGAGGCTGGACTGGAAGGGCGTGCAGTTGACCTTGTTTTATCCGATATGGCCCCCAATATGTCAGGTGTGCAACTGGTCGATCAGGCGCGGGTGATGCATCTGGCTGAGCTGACACTGGAATTTTCCCGGGCGCACCTGAAACCCGGTGGCGATATGTTGGTCAAAGTGTTTCAGGGTAGTGGTTATATGGAGCTGCGCGAAGCGATGCGTGAGGTGTTTGAGGTTATTTTGGTGCGTAAGCCGGATGCTTCGCGTGATCGGAGTGCGGAGAATTTTTTGCTGGGACGGCGTAAGCGATCATAGTGGGTATGGCAGGTTTGCTTGAGAAGGGCGAACGGCTCTACAATTCACCTTTGGTTTTCATGAGTTCCGGCAGGTCGTCCGGGAGCGGCAAGGAGCAGTCACTTGAATAATATGTTTAAGAGTTTGGCGGTCTGGCTGGTGGTCGGCATCGTGCTAATGACCGTTTTCAACCAGTTTGGCGCGCGCCAGAGCCCACAGTCGGTGATCGACTATTCGCAGTTCCTTGATGAAGTGAAGCAGGGGCGCATCGCCAAGGTGCTGATTCAGGGGCGCACGCTGGATGCGACGACTGTCGACGGCAAGAAAATGATTAGCTACGCACCGCCGGATTTGTGGATGGTCAGCGACCTGCTCAAGTACAACGTCAAGATCGTCGCCAAGGCGGAGGAAGAGCAGTCGTTTTTGATGAATCTGTTCATCTCTTGGTTCCCCATGCTGCTGCTGATCGGCGTGTGGGTGTTTTTCATGCGCCAGATGCAGGGCGGTGGCAAGGGCGGTGCGTTTTCGTTCGGCAAGAGTCGCGCACGTCTGCTCGATGAGTCGGCAAACCAGCTCACCTTCGCCGATGTCGCCGGTTGCGATGAGGCCAAGGAAGATGTGGCAGAACTGGTGGATTTTCTGCGCGATCCGTCCAAGTTTCAGAAGCTCGGCGGGCGGATTCCGCGCGGTGTTTTGATGGTCGGCAGCCCGGGTACGGGCAAGACCCTGCTCGCCAAGGCGATTGCTGGTGAGGCCAAGGTGCCGTTCTTTTCGATTTCGGGTTCTGATTTCGTTGAAATGTTTGTCGGGGTCGGCGCGGCGCGTGTGCGCGACATGTTCGAGAACGCCAAGAAAAATGCGCCTTGCATCATCTTTATCGACGAAATCGACGCAGTGGGTCGGCAGCGTGGTGCGGGCGTGGGCGGTGGCAACGACGAACGCGAGCAGACCCTGAACCAGTTGCTGGTGGAAATGGATGGTTTTGAAGGTACGGCAGGGGTCATCGTGATTGCTGCGACCAATCGCCCTGATGTGCTTGATCCCGCCTTGCTGCGGCCGGGACGTTTCGACCGGCAGGTGGTGGTGCCGCTTCCCGATATCCGGGGGCGCGAACAGATTCTCATGGTTCATATGCGCAAGGTGCCGATTGCTACGGATGTCAAAGCAGACATCATTGCGCGTGGTACGCCGGGTTTTTCTGGCGCGGATCTGGCGAATCTGGTGAACGAGGCTGCATTGTTTGCCGCACGCATGAACAAGCGCTTGGTGGATATGGAAGATTTTGAAAACGCCAAGGACAAGATCATCATGGGGGCGGCGCGTAAGGCCATTGTCATGCCTGAGGAAGAGCGCATGAATACGGCGTATCACGAGTCGGGTCATGTCATCGTTGCCAAGCTGCAGGACAAGACCGACCCCGTCCATAAAGTCACC
The DNA here is from genome assembly GCA_964437515.1 of uncultured Sterolibacterium sp. Lineage (GTDB taxonomy): Bacteria > Pseudomonadota > Gammaproteobacteria > Burkholderiales > Rhodocyclaceae > Sterolibacterium. The sequence goes on along the minus strand of CAYTHB010000051.1, from coordinate 11,566 downwards.
ATCATCCCGCGCGGTCGTGCGCTGGGTGTGACCATGCAGTTGCCGGAGTCGGATCGTTACAGTCAGGATAAAGAGCGTTTGCTACAGACCATCGCCGTTCTTTTTGGTGGCCGTATTGCTGAAGAAATTTTCATGAAGCAGATGACGACAGGTGCTTCCAATGACTTTGAACGTGCGACCGACATTGCCCGCCGCATGGTGACGCAATGGGGGATGTCCGACGCGCTCGGTACGATGGTCTATGGTGAAAATGAAGGCGAAGTATTCTTGGGTCGATCAGTCACGACGCATAAAAATGTTTCTGAAGCCACCATGCAAAAAGTGGATGCTGAAATTCGAGCCATTATCGATCAGCAATATGCGGTTGCGCGCAAGTTGATTGAAGATAATCGTGACAAGATGGAAATCATGGCCAAGGCATTGCTGGATTGGGAAACGTTGGATGCCGAGCAGATCGAAGATATCATGCAAGGACAAGCTCCGCGTCCACCCAAACCATCCACCCCGCCGCCATCTCGGTCGAACGACAGCACGCCGGGTGCCGCTCCGACGGCGACTGCACCGGCTTGATGCGTGCGTTTGTCGTCTCTACCCAAAGCCGCGCCGTGAGCGCGGCTTTTTAATAACATGAGATCAACCTTGCATTGTGGCCGTTTTAATCTGAGCCTGCATCGACCGATTATCATGGGTATCGTCAATCTGACGGATGATTCCTTTTCAGGGGATGGGTTTGGCGGAGAAGTGCAACAAGCCATCGATCATGGGTTCAGGCTGCTTGAAGAGGGTGCGCATATTCTCGATATAGGGGGCGAGTCGTCGCGACCAGGGGCTGAGCCCGTTACGCTTGCGGAAGAGCTGAAACGAGTAATCCCTGTATTGGATGGCTTGCGTGATTGTGGCGTGCCACTCTCGATTGATACGATGAAGCCACAGGTGATGCACGAAGCATTGATGGCAGGGGCGGATATGGTGAATGACATTGCCGCTTTGCGGGAGCCCGGCGCATTGGAAGCGGTGGCCGCCAGTGATTGTGCGATTTGTTTGATGCACATGCAGGGCGAGCCACGCACCATGCAGCAGTCACCCTGCTACGGGGATGTTGTCCATGAGGTGAAAACATTTTTGGTTGAGCGGCTTGAAGTTGTTCGTGCGGCGGGTATTGCGATGAATCGTATCGTGCTGGATCCCGGTTTTGGTTTTGGAAAGACGCTCGCACATAATCTGACGTTGTTACGCCATCTTGATGACATGCGTGTGGAAGCATTGCCGCTACTGGCGGGCTTGTCGCGTAAATCGATGTTGGGACAACTGACGGGGCGTTCGGTGCAGGAACGAGGCGCAGCCAGCCTTGCCGCATCATTGCTGGCAGTGCAGCGGGGTGCAGCCATTGTACGGGTGCATGAAGTCGCTGCGATGCGTGATGCTTTGTGTGTGCTTGAGGCACTGGAACCATCAGAGTCATCGGAAGCACCGAAAGAACAGGAAAGGAAAGAATATGGGTCGTAAATATTTTGGTACCGATGGGGTGCGTGGTCGGGTAGGGCACCTACCCATTACGCCCGATTTTGTCATGCGTCTGGGTTATGCGGCCGGTACGGTGTTGATTATGGATGAAGTCAAACGCGGCCACGTTCATGCTCACGAAGGGGATCGCCCGACGGTCTTGATTGGCAAGGACACGCGTGTTTCGGGTTATCTGCTGGAAGGCGCATTGGAAGCAGGATTTTCGGCGGCGGGTGTGGATGTCATGTTGTGTGGCCCGTTGCCGACCCCTGCTGTGGCTTACCTTACCCGCGCCTTGCGTTTGCAGGCCGGTGTGGTGATTTCTGCTTCACATAATCCCTATCACGACAATGGCATCAAGTTCTTTTCAGGCGATGGCACCAAGTTGCCGGATGCACTGGAAGCAGAAATTGAAGCGCGTCTGGATCAGCCAATGGGTTGCATGGAGTCGTCGAAACTTGGACGCGCACGACGTATTACTGATGCCCAGGGGCGTTACATCGAATTTTGCAAAAGTACATTTCCAAACGAACTGAATTTGCGCGGTTTGAAAATTGCTTTGGATTGTGCGCATGGTGCGGCTTATCAGGTTGCGCCGAGTGTGTTTCATGAACTGGGTGCCGAAGTGGTTGCGGTAGGCGTGTCGCCCAATGGCCTTAACATCAACGATGGTGTCGGGGCAACGGTGGGTGACAGCTTGCGGCGTGCAGTATTGGAACATCATGCCGATGTGGGGGTTGCACTGGATGGGGATGCCGATCGCCTGTTGATGGCCGATGCCCAAGGAAAACTTTACGATGGCGATCAGTTGCTGTATGTCATCGCGCGCAATCGCGCCTTCAATTCAGGCGAAGGTGTGGTAGGGACGCTGATGAGCAATCTTGGATTTGAACATGCCTTGAACAGACTGGGTATTGCTTTCAAGCGTGCCAAGGTGGGCGATCGGTATGTGCTGGAAACCTTGCATGCGCAAGGTTGGATGCTGGGTGGGGAAAATTCCGGTCACATCATTTGTTTAGACCGTCACACAACGGGGGATGGCATCGTGGCCGCATTGCAGGTGTTGGCTACTTTGCGACGGCAGAACATCACTTTGGTAACAGCCTGTGCTGATCTGGTGATGTATCCACAACGATTGATCAACGTGCGAATGAAGCAAGGATTCGATTGGAAGAGTGATCCCGCCATCGAATCGGCGGTGCAGGCAGCAGAGCTTGCCTTGCAGGGACGGGGCCGTGTGCTGCTGCGTCCTTCAGGTACGGAACCGCTGCTGCGCGTGATGGTGGAAGGCGAGGATGAAATCGTAGTTCGGCAGTGCGCGGAAAACATTGCGACAGCGGTGCGTGATGCAATTGACAGTGTCTGATTAGTATTCACGCAGCAAGGTCAGTTCGCTTTCCGCATGGCGTAGACGCAACGCCAGCGCGCGCGCCATGGCGGTAACGAGATTGAAGGCGAGCTTCTTGTGTTCCTCGGCAACGGCATAGAACTGCTCCCGCGATAGGGCATAGACATCCAGATCGGTCAGTGCAATGGCATCATTGGAGTGAGCACTGTTGTCGAGAAAGGCGAGACTTCCAAAGAATTCGCCACGTCCAAAACTAGCCACATGACGGGTGCGCCCTGCACCGAGTGGTGCAAATATGCGCACGGTGCCGCGTCGTACCCAATACACTTCGTGGCTTTCCTCACCGCACAAATAGATGGTTTCGCCCGCCTTGAAATGACGCAAGGACATTCGGCTTTCGAGATCCTTGAGTGTTTCATCGCGACGTTTCCGGAATAAATCCATTTCCTGTAGTTGCATCAAGGTTTCCGGTTCGGGATGGGCTTCGTGCTCACCGAGCAGGCGATCTTCGACCCATTCAATGGCATCGTTGAGTTCACTGAATTCACGCACAATCGATGTGCTGGTTTCTGATGAGCCGATGACGCCTGTCTGGACGAGAAACTCATGCAGATTACGGCCACTGGCACGCGAGGCACTCAGTCCGCTGAATAGCAGCAGGGCATTGTGTTCCTGCAGGGTGTCGCGGATGTTTTTCAACATATGCGTTGCAGTGACATCCAGCGATTGGACATGACGAAAGTCAAGCACGACAAAACTTCGCGTCATTAACTCAGGGACGATTTCGGCAAAGAGTTTCTGTGTCGTGCCAAAGAACAGACTGCCTTGTAATTCAAAAATGACAGCCTGGTCGCCTTTCTGGGCAAGAATGTGGCGTTCAGATTCCGGGCGATGCCATGTAGATGAAGTCTGGTGAACGTAGATTTTGTGACGAATGACGGAGCCCCCAATCTGTTCCCGAACAAACAACAGAATGGCCATGCCGATACCGACACCGGCCGCTGCAATCAGGTCGTCATTCAATGCAACGGCGATCACAGCCATGACGACACCAAAATCGAATATCGTGGTGCGCGATTCGATGAAGCGCAGTGATTCGAGATCGATCATTCTCAGGCCGCTGACAATCAGCGTGCCTGCCAGTGCGGCGACAGGGAGCCATGCCAGAAAATTTCCGAGCAGCAATGCCGCGATCAATGCCAGACCTCCCGCCATGACACCTGAAGCGCGTGTTCTGGCTCCGCTGGAAAGATTGATGAGTGTGGCATTGGTCACCCCGGCACCTGGCATGCCGCCAATGGCGGAGGAAGCCAGATTGGCAACCCCTTGGGCAACGAGTTCACGATTGGGTTCGTGATGGGTGTGGGTGAGCTGATCGACCATCACACAGGTTTTCAATGTATCGATGGAAAGCAGTGCGGCTAGCATCAGAGCATTGCCTAGCAGGCTGGTGATTTGTGAAAGATGCAGAGCGCCAATTTCATGCCAGCGTTCGCCAATGGCGTTGATATGACCTTCTGTGACGGTACCAAACGGGCCGATTACGAGTGGGTTATTGACGAGCGAAAGCAGAGAGTTATCCTGATAGGCAAATCCGAAATAAGTGAGCAGGCCAGCGAGTATGCCGAGAATCGTGCCGGGGACACGATTGGTCAGTCGTGGGGTGATTTCTCCCACGATGACGGTGACAGTACCGATGACGATGCTGCGGATATCCCATAACCAGGGCTCAAACAGGAGCTTGCGCCAGTTTTCATCAGGACTGATTCCGATGAATTTTGGAATCTGGCTGGCAATGATCAGGAGTCCTACCGCACTCAAAAATCCACTGATGACTGGATAGGGCGCGTACTTGATGAGTTGTCCAACGCCGATGAAACCAAACAGGATTTGCATGATGCCGGTCAGGATACCCAGTACCATCAATAACAGAACGATGATGTCGGGTTCGACCTGTTGTTGAACCAAACTGAAGGTGAATGCAACCAGGACAGCCACCGCCGGTGCGCACGGTGCGCTGATGAGTCGATCGGTTCCTCCGAGTATGGCCGCCAGCAGGCCAAGAACCACTGCTCCGATCATACCGGCCAATGCCCCGGTCGCAGCATAAGAAGGGCCGATGACGGCGTAGATGGTGACACCGAAGGCAATGGCAGCAGGTAATGCCACCAGCATGGCAGCGAGCCCACCCCAAAAATCGTTTGGTGTGCGCTGGTCGTCGAGAAAGTTTTTCAGGACGCGTCTGGAAATGGCTTGCGTCATGTCGGGGCTTTCGTAGGGATCAAAGTCAGTCTGTTCGTGGAGTGGCTGTCACATTATGGTTGCAGTCCACGTCGGAAACGATAGCCTTTGTAATCGAGAATCATGCCATCGCTTGTGATGCGTTCCAGACGCAAGCCGGGCGACAGGCTTTCGCCTTCATGCAGCATCCGGTCGTTGGCAAAAATGAAACTGGCTTTGGGTTTTTGTGAATACGAATGTGCCGCAACGCTGATTTTTGGGAGTTCGGCGAGCAGGTTGGGCGGGAGTTCATTTTCTGTTTCGGTGACGTTGGAAGTTGAAGGCAGAGGCAGTTCGTGGGTCGATGGATGCGAAGGATGCGATGAATGTGGTGTCGAAGGTGAGCGAGGTGAAGCTGCGTGTGGTGCCGTGGTTGTGTGCTGAGGCGTGCTGGGTGCAGAGGGTGCAGCAGATGAGCCATCCAGTTGTTTGATGCGTGGCGTGGGTTTTGTTGAAGCAGAAGCAGAAGCAGAAGCAGAAGCAGAAGCAGAAGCAGAAGCAGAAGCAGAAGCTGGAGTTGGGGGCGCCGATGTTGCGCGTGTTATCGATGGCTGTATTACGGATGGAGTGCTTGCGATTATTTGCGATTGCGTGGGTAGCGGAGTTGCTGGGTTTTGTTTTGGCGACCCATTTTGCGACCCAAGCTGCCACCATCCCAATAACGAGACAAGCAACACGATAACAACAGGCCAGTGCCATCGAAAGGATGTTCGCATTTCTGGCGCGATGAAGCTGGAATCGATCGACATCGTCGAGGAACCTAGAGTACCCGAAGGGGCGGCCGGCAGGACGGTCGTCTGGCGTGTCTGATCGGATTTTCGCAAAGCGTCGAGAATGAAGGACATGGATCAGTTTCCGGAACGTGATGTGGCTTTTTGAGGTTGGTGCTTCGACGGTGTGGGTTTTTTCGACGCGGCATTCTGGTTTTCATTCGCCTGCATGAACCACAGAAAACCTGCTGTCACAGCGAGCAGAAGAATCAGGGAGAAGAGGGCTTGCCGATTCCATGAGGAGGTGCGCAAGGTAGTGCTGAGGTGCGATGCCGGTAAAACTTCGTTGGCGGCCTGAAGCAAAGTGGCTTGATCCACTTGTTTTTTCTCTTGGGTATAGGCTCCCAGCAGGGCACGATCACACAAGACATTGATCAGGCGGGGGATCCCTCCTGTCAGATGATGTATCAGTCCGGATAGTTGTTCAGGAATCAATCCCTGCGTGTTTCCTGAAATGGACAGGCGGTGCTGGATATAGGCTGAGATTTCTTGTGGAGCAAGGGCTTCGAGATGATAGCGCGCCACAATACGCTGTGTAAGTTGTTTCAATGAGGGATGTTCCAGCAGCGTGGTGAGTTCGGGTTGGCCAATCAGGATGATTTGCAATAGTTTGCGCTGATGCGTTTCAAGATTGGTGAGCAGACGCATTTGCTCAAGAACATCAGGCGAAAGATTCTGTGCTTCGTCAATGATGAGCACGCTGCTACGGCCTTCTGCATGGGCTTTGAGCAGATGCGCATTGATGCGGTCGATAAATAGTTTGATGCTGGTGTTACCGTTCGGGATTTTTATTCCAAATTCATTGCATATGGTGGCCAGTAATTCGATATCGGAGAGTTTTGGATTAAAAATGTAGGCCACATCCACATGCTCCGGAATCTGCTCCAGCAGATGGCGACAAAGTGTTGTTTTTCCTGCACCGATCGTCCCAGTCAACAGAACGAAGCCACCATCATGGTTCAATCCATAAATCAGATGCGCAAGTGCTTCCTGATGCCGCTGGCTGAGATAAAGATAGCGCGGGTTGGGCGCAATCGAGAAGGGTGGTGCGTCAAGTTGATGGTGTTCCAGATACATTGTGTGAGCTATGAAAAATACGACAAGATGCAGCGCATTATAAGTAAGCGGTCAGTGCGCATGAGTGCACGAATGTTGCGCGTTTGTTTGACCCCATGCTCATGCACCTTTTATAATCCCGTGAATTTTCTCCCGGAGCATGATTGATGCGTACCAAGTTTGTGGCGGGCAACTGGAAGATGCACGGTAGCCTGGCGACCAATCGACAATTGCTTGTAGAGATTCAGGCAGGATTGAACGAGACGCACGCTGAAGTGGCGGTCTGCGTGCCCTTTCCTTATTTGGCGCAAGTGCAGACGATACTTGCTGGTAGCAAGGTCTCGTGGGGTGCGCAGAATGTTTCCGAACATGCTCAGGGTGCGTATACCGGTGAAGTGGCAGCATCCATGTTGCTGGATTTCGGTTGCCGGTATGTGCTGGTCGGCCATTCGGAGCGACGTGCGCTGTATGGTGAAAATGATGAGGACGTGGCCGCACGCTTTGCGTCTGCGATGGAAGCAGGGCTGACGCCCATTTTGTGTGTGGGCGAAACACTGGCAGAGCGGGAGTCAGGTATTACGTCTGAAGTGGTGACGCGCCAACTGGATGCGGTTATTCGTCGTTCGGGTATTTCGGCATTGTCTCGTGCCGTGGTGGCATATGAGCCGGTATGGGCCATCGGTACCGGCAAGACGGCTACGCCGCAGCAGGCACAAGATGTCCATGCGATGATCCGCGCGCGTGTGGCGCGTGACGATGCAGGCGTAGCGCAGATGTTACAAATACTTTATGGCGGCAGTGTTAAACCTGGGAATGCACGCGAACTATTTGCGATGCAGGATATCGATGGTGGTCTGATTGGTGGCGCCGCGCTGGTGGCTGCTGATTTTCTGGCCATTTGTGCGGCGACCTGATTTTTAAGATTATTAAGGACAAATCAAATGCAAGGCTTTTTGTACCCGCTGGTAATGACGGTGCATCTGTTGGTCGGTGTTGCGGTCATTGGTCTGGTGTTGTTGCAGCATGGCAAGGGGGCTGATATGGGCGCGGCATTTGGTGGCGGCGCTTCCGGTAGCCTGTTTGGAGCTTCGGGTTCTGCTAATTTTCTTTCGCGTACAACAGCAGTGCTGGCAGCCATTTTCTTCATCACCAGCCTGAGTTTGAGCTATATGGCGACGAATCGCGCCAAACCGGCAGCCAGTGTTCTGGATACAACGCATGTGCAAAAGCTGCCGTCAGATGTGCCGACAGCACCTTCCGTACCGACTGCACCGGCGACGCTTCCTGCCACACAGGGTGATGCCAAAAGCAAGGAAATCCCAAAGTAACTCATAAGGTGATGTTTGCAGATCAGTGTCGATCTGCAAAATTTTCTCTTCATTACATTGAAAGGTATAGCGGATACTGTATATAATCCCGGGATTCGATCAGGGTTGTCTTTCTAGTGGATGGTGCGATTTCTGGCACCATGACAGATGACCGTGGCGAGTACATTGCCGACGTGGTGAAATTGGTAGACACGCTATCTTGAGGGGGTAGTGACGTAAGTCGTGTGAGTTCGAGTCTCACCGTCGGCACCAGAATATAAACAGACAGCGCGAATGCTGAATGTGAATGTGAATGCGGTGACCATGCTGGAAAATTATCTACCCGTTCTGGTTTTTATTCTTTTGGGTCTGGTGATGGGTTGTGTACCTATCCTGCTGGGCTGGATTGCCGGGCCGCAGCGGCCCTATGCCGAAAAGCTTTCTCCCTATGAATGCGGCTTTGAGGCCTTTGAAGATGCGCGCATCAAGTTCGATGTTCGTTATTACCTCATTGCCATTATCTTCATCCTGTTTGATCTGGAAGTGGCTTTTATTTTTCCTTGGGCGGCTATTTTCAAGGAAATCATCAGCGATGAAACCATCCGGTGGTTTGGCTTTGGCGAGATGCTGCTCTTTCTGGGCATCCTGCTGATTGGTTATATCTATGCCTGGGCCAAAGGCGCCCTGGATTGGGAGTAAGGGTTAGGGTGGCTCATGGGTATTGAAGGCGTTCTGCAGGAAGGTTTTGTTACTACTTCATTGGATAAGCTCATCAACTGGTCGCGTACCGGTTCGATGTGGCCGATGACCTTCGGTCTGGCGTGTTGCGCAATCGAAATGATCCATACGGGTTGTGCGCGTTACGACTTGGATCGTTTCGGTATCATGTTTCGCCCTAGTCCACGTCAGTCGGATGTCATGATTGTGGCGGGAACGCTGTGCAACAAGATGGCACCAGCACTACGCAAGGTGTATGACCAGATGTCCGAGCCGCGCTGGGTGATCTCGATGGGCTCCTGTGCCAATGGCGGTGGCTATTATCATTATTCCTACTCTGTGGTGCGCGGTTGTGACCGCATCGTGCCGGTGGATGTCTATGTGCCGGGTTGTCCGCCGACACCGGAAGCACTGCTTTACGGCATTCTGCAGTTGCAAAACAAGATTCATCGCACGAACACCATCGCCCGTACCTGATCCTTTATCTTCTTAATGTCATGAGTGCCAAGCTGGAACAGCTAAAACAGAGTTTGCAATATGCACTGGGTGGCCGCATTGCGAGCCTGGTCGAAGCGCAGGGGGAGTTGACGGTGGTAGTGGCTGCCGAAGATTATCTGCTGGTCGCACGCACGCTGCGAGATCATGCGGATTTGCGTTTCGAGCAGTTGGTTGATCTGTGTGGTGTCGATTACTCGACTTACGCTGAAGGCACTGAGGCTGCGTGGTCGGGACAGCGTTATGCTGCGGTGTTGCACCTGATGTCGGTGAAACATAACTGGCGTTTGCGTTTGCGTGTGTTTGCACGCGACGATGCCTTTCCGGTGATTGAATCGGTTATCAATATCTGGAATAACGCGGACTGGTTTGAGCGCGAAGCGTTTGACTTGTTTGGCATCCTGTTCAATGGTCACCCCGATTTGCGCCGCATCCTTACCGACTATGGCTTCATTGGTCATCCGTTCCGCAAAGATTTCCCGGTCTCCGGCTATGTCGAGATGATCTACGACGAAAAACAGCAGCGCGTGGTTTATCAGCCGGTGAGCATCGAACGGCGCGAAGTCACGCCGCGCATCATCCGCGAAGAAAACTACGGCATCGGCAAGCCGAATTGACATCATGAGCGATATCCGTAATTACACGCTGAACTTTGGCCCGCAACACCCGTCTGCGCACGGTGTGTTGCGTCTGGTGCTGGAACTGGATGGCGAAGTCATTGTCCGCGCCGATCCGCATATTGGCTTGTTGCATCGCGCAACCGAGAAGCTCGCCGAGCAGAAAACCTGGGTGCAGGCACTGCCCTATATGGATCGCCTTGACTACACGCCGGTGCTGGTCAATGAGCATCCGTATGTGCTGGCGGTTGAAAAGTTGCTGGGTGTCGAAGTGCCGCTGCGCGCTCAGTACATCCGCGTGATGTTCGATGAAATCACCCGTATTCACAACCACCTGCTGAGTATCGGCACGCACGCGCTGGACGTGGGCGCGATGGGGATGGTGCTCTACACCTTCCGCGAACGCGAAGATATTTTTGACATGATGGAAGCGGCGACTGGTGCGCGAATGCACGGTGCTTACTATCGGCCGGGCGGGGTCTATCGTGATCTGCCGGATCAGATGCCGCGTTATGAGGTCAATCGCTTCAAGACCACCGAAGATGTACGCAAGCTCAATGAGGCACGCAGCGGTTCGTTGCTGGATTTCATCGACGATTTCTGCAATCGCTTTCCGCGCTATTGCGACGAATACGAAACACTGCTGACCGACAACCGTATCTGGAAACAGCGTTTGGTCGGTGTCGGTGTGGTCTCGCCCGAGCGCGCTATCCAACTGGGTTTTTCCGGCCCGATGCTGCGCGGTTCTGGCGTGGAATGGGATCTGCGCAAGAAGCAGCCTTACGAAGTGTACGACCGTCTCGATTTCGATATTCCAGTGGGCAAGGAAGGCGACAGCTACGACCGTTATCTGGTGCGTATGGCCGAGATGCGCCAATCGACGCATATCATCAAGCAGTGTGTGGCCTGGTTGCGCAGCAATCCTGGTCCGGTGATTACCGATAACTACAAGGTCGCCCCGCCGCCGCGCGCCAAGATGAAGGCGGGCATGGAAGAACTGATTCATCACTTCAAATTGTTTAGTGAAGGCATCCATGTACCGGCGGGTGAAGTGTATTCGGCGATCGAGCATCCCAAGGGTGAGTTGGGGGTGTATCTGATTTCCGATGGGGCGAACAAGCCTTATCGCGTGAAGCTGCGTGCGGCGGGCTTCGTGCATCTGGCAGCAATGAACGAAATGGCGAAAGGCCACATGATTGCCGATGCCGTGACCATCATCGGTACGATGGATATCGTGTTTGGCGAAGTGGATAGATAGCATGCTGAGCGAAGACGTTTGCAAAAGGATAGACCGCGAGGTCGCCAAATATCCGGCCGATCAGAAGCAGTCGGCCGTCATGGCTGCACTGGAAATCGTGCAGGGTGAGCGGGGCTGGCTGTCACAGGATTCGTTGGCAGAAGTCGCGGCTTATCTGGAGATGCCCGCGATGGCGGTGCGCGAGGTGGCGACCTTTTACAACATGTACGAACTGA